>JAJYPG010000125.1 GCA_021795535.1 Planctomycetota bacterium | reverse complement strand
GCATGTTTACTCCTCCATAAGTTTGGCCATTCCGCAAGCCGGCGGCGCCGGATGGCAATCCGGTGGTTGATCTACCGCCGCGGGCCAACGATGCCGACGCGTCGGGACGCCGCTTCACGGGTCGCGCCATCTCGAAACTGCCGTGATATTAACCGCGTTTGGCGTAATTGGCTTCAACCCAGTTGCGATATTCACCGCTGGCCACGTGGGCAATCCAGACACTGTGATCCAAATACCATTGCACGGTGGCCCGAATGCCGGCGGTAAATGAACATTTGGGACTCCAGGACAGTTCGCGATTTATTTTGGTAATATCCATGGCATACCGCCGATCATGACCGGGGCGGTCCTTCACATAGTGGATCAGTGACGCGTGGGGGCGGTGGGGCGAATTGGGGCGCAGTTCATCAAGAATCGAACAGATGGTTTTGACAACATCAATATTTTTCATTTCACTGTTGCCGCCGATGTTGTAGGTTTCACCGGGTCGCCCGGCCTTCAACACTTCACGAATGGCGTCGCAGTGATCTGGAACAAAAAGCCAATCGCGGACATTCAAGCCGTCGCCGTAAACCGGCAACGATTTTCCGCCCAGAGCATTGAGGATCATCAGGGGGATAAGCTTTTCCGGGAATTGGAACGGGCCGTAGTTATTGGAGCAATTGGTGGTCAGCACCGGCATGTGGTACGTGTGAAAATACGCTCGCACCAGATGATCCGAAGCCGCCTTGGACGCGGAGTACGGACTATTTGGAGCATAGGGCGTCGTTTCGGTAAAGGCCGGGGCAGTCGCACTTAAGGACCCGTAAACTTCATCGGTTGAAACATGGAGAAATCGGAAATCGGTCTTTTGGGGTTCGGGGAGTTTGGACCAGTACGCCCGCGCGGCCTCCAGAAGATGAAATGTTCCGTTGACGTTGGTGATGACAAAATCTTCCGGCCCATGAATGGATCTATCCACATGGCTTTCCGCGGCAAAATGGACGACGGCCCGCGGCTGATGCGCCGCCAGCAGGTGGTCAATAACGGCTCGGTCATTAATATCTCCCTGCACAAATATATGCCTGGGGTTGTCATGCAATTCGGAGAGATTTTCCGGGTTACCGGCATACGTGAGCTTATCGAGATTCACCACCGGCGTGCCAATGTTGTCGATCCAGGATGTGACAAAATTGGAGCCGATGAAACCGGCGCCGCCCGTCACCAGGATTGGAGCGTTACGATTATCTGTTTGCGTCATGACGCGTGCTCCTTGCGCCGATCCTGGCAGCCGTTGGCCACCACGCGCGGAAATACTTCCTCATTTATCGGCTTATTGTCGGCAATAAATTCAATCCCGGCTCTCTCGCATGGCGTTGACCTTCATGGGCAGGCCGAAAAGCTTGATAAAGCCAATCGCGTCTTTCCCATCGTATTCCGTTCCCATGGTAAAGCTTGCCAGGTCAGGCCGGTACAAACTATCCGCCGACGTAACCGATGCCACGGTGGCTCGCCCCTTGAAAAGGCGGATTTTTACTGATCCCGTGACATGGCGTGTCGCGGCGGTCACAAAAGCATCCAGTGCTTCCCGCAGCGGATGAAACCATTGGCCATAATAAACCAGATCGGCATATTTCAGCGCAATCTGCTGCTTGTAATGGGCCAAATCCCGTTCCATGCACAGCGCTTCCAAGGCGCGAATGGCCGTCAGCAGCACCGTGCCGCCGGGCGTTTCATACGCGCCGCGGCTCTTCATGCCTACCAGGCGGTTTTCCACCAGATCCACCTGCCCCACGCCGTGGCGTCCGGCGATGGTATTGAGCGTTTCGATGATTTTATGCGCTGCCAGTTGGCGTCCATTGACGCTTACAGGCGTCCCGGCTTGAAAACCCACGGTAACAAATTCCGCTTTTCCCGGAGCTTTGCTGACTGGAACGCTCATAACCCACAGATTATCCAGCGGCTCATTGGCCGGATTTTCCAAATCCGCTCCTTCATGTGAAATGTGCCAGAGATTGCGATCCCGTGAATAAATCTTTTTCACCGTCTGGCTGATCGGCACGCCTTTTTCCCCGGCATATTTAATGGCCGCCTCGCGGCTGCGAAGTTCAAAGCGATCATCTTTCCACGGGGCAATAATTTGCAGTTCCGGGCCAAGGGCCATGTATGTCAGTTCAAAGCGAACCTGATCATTGCCCTTGCCGGTGGCGCCATGCGCCACAGCGTCGGCGCCGAGTTCATGCGCCACACGCACCTGATGTTTGGCGATCAGCGGGCGCGCGATGGACGTTCCCAGCAGGTAATTGTGTTCATAAACCGCCCCGGCCCGCAGCATGGGAAAGCAGTAATCACGGGCGAATTCTTCCCGCAAATCAGCGACAATACACTTATCCGCCCCGCTGGCCAGGGCTTTTTTCTTTATTCCATCCAGCTCATCGCCCTGTCCAAGTTCCGCGGCAAATGCGATGACTTCGCAGCCGGGGTAATTGTCTTTAAGCCAGGGAAGAATCACGGAAGTATCCAGCCCGCCGGAATAAGCCAGTACAATTTTTTTCGCTGTTTCAATCATGGTGTAAACTCCAAAGTCAAACCAAACCCAAGCCTGATATAATGCCCGGCGAGCAGGGACTTGGCAAACCATGCACTAACACTGAGTCGCAAGCGCTCGTAACGCGTCTCGAAAATAGCGGAAGCTCGGCGAATTGTTGGTCTCCACATCTATTAATTGTGAAATAGCTTGTGCCCATTTTGACTTTTCCCCTCCAACAACCTGCCAGCCTCCGGCGGACAGAGCAAGCGAACCACCCGGGTGTACGGCATCCACCAACTTCTCCCACGTTCCACAGATGGTGTCGTTCAGATACGAATGAAGAACGTCTTTCCTCGCATTTGGATAGGCAGCGGTCACGGCGGCCAAATCGCCCAGAAGCCAGGCTTCGCCCTCCTCGACTGCAAAGCAGAACCGCGCATTGGGCCTGGGATGGCACTGGCCAAGGATTGCCAGCAGTTCGTCGCGAAATGTCTTCAGACAACGGTCATCCAGATCGCAGACCACTACAACAGCTGCAGGATAGTCCCGATACCCGGCGTGCGTCTTTCCATAACCCTTGAGAAGCTTTGGAAGATTCTCAAGAAGAATGCGCTTCGCTGGGTCATCTGTATCCCGCATATTTTTCGGAACGCGGCCGATTCCCTTGTAGGAATGAATTTTGAACGTATGTTCACTCCCGACGATCTTAGGCACGAGGGTGTCCAAAGCCTTCTTGCCAGCTTGGTCTTCGACGAGTATATCAAAATGCACCGTGCCTACCCCGCATCCAGATAGTCACTGTACCAAAGCCCGCCCAGGGGAAGCCCCTGCTCCACCATATTTTTGACCGTTACATCGGTGCTGGCCCGCCTGATTGTGGAAAAGCCGTCATCCATTTTTTCCAGTATCCAGACCTCGTCGGGGGTCAAAGCGTCAACAAAATACGGTTGATGAGTTGTCATGAAAATCTGCGAACCACCTTTCTGCCCTGTGGCGTGCGCCCTGAATTCTCTTGCAAGAGTTTCCAGCAACTTATGATAGAGGCCGTTTTCCGGCTCCTCGATGCAAAGAAACGGCGGAGGTGACGGATCCTCCAATAGCAGAAGGTAAGCAAACACTTTCAGGGTGCCGTCAGACATCTGCTGGGCGTAGAACGGACTCTCGAAGCCTTTATCATTAAATCGCAGCAGCAATCGCCCATCCGCTGTTGTATCGGTGGCGATCTTATGGATGCCGGGAATCTTGGCCGCGATGCGGTCCAGAATGGATTGAAGTTTTCTGGCGTATTGACGCTCCATAAATTGAACAACATTGCCCAGATTATCGCCATGGACATTCAGGTGTTTCTGCGGTCCTGCAAGAGGCAGGCTGCGAGCTGCGTCCGGGGTGAAATAACTGAGGTACCAGCCTTCGATAAAACGCCGGAATGAAGAGATTCGAGGATGTTGCTTGAGCGAGCCAAGCGTGGCGATGCCAAGCTTGCGCTTATCTTCAAGCTCGACAACCTCCGTTTCACGCCCTTCTTCCCCCGCGTCCCCGCGCTTGATGGATTTAATGAGGGCCGAAAGGTTGAATTGCGGGTCGGCTTGTTCTTCAACTTGGGTGCCCGACTCTTCCCCCTTCCAGGCGATGCCCTTGCCTTCATTCAAAATCAGAAAGGAGAAAGGCCATCCGCGATATTGTCCTTTCCGTCGCTGTCGCAGACGTTCTCGCAGGACGTATGGGCGACCGTTCTGATCCACGTCCACGGCTACCTCGTATGTGATTGGACGAGCATTCCCATCTTCCCTGTAATATACCTCAAACTCGATGCTTCCTTCCTGGCCCTGCGATCGAATGCGGCTAAATCCGCCTCGTCCGCGGAGGTCGCACGCTTCCTCCACCCCGGATTTCAAGCAGTCGGCCAGGAAGCCAAATGCGTCGAATAATGAACTTTTTCCAACGCCGTTCTTGCCGATGACCGCAGTCATGGGCGTCAAAGCCGCAGCCTCCTGATGGCTCCAGAGCTTCCCCAGTTGAATGTCGCGAAGCGCGCGGAAGTTCTTGATGCGGATACCTTCTATGCGGGCCATTACATTCTCCTGTCGTTACTGCTGGAACAGGCCTGTTGGACTCAGGCCCCGTATCCCACCGTCGCATCCCTGTCCGGGGCACCATCCTGCGACATATTCTACGTGCTAATTACCGCCCTGCAACGCGCTGACAGCTATACTCCACTCGGCCTGCCGTGATACATTTGCACCGGTGGTTTTTGCTGCGGAATCGGCCTTTTGTTGTGTTTTTCACCCATCTTAATGTATCGCCGGATGCCCAGTTGAGTATACGTCAGTCGCGGATGGCGTAGCAATATTTCCGCCTCACGTCTATTTTTGAAACACCCATGGTTTGACTTGATGACATTTCACGTCATTAGTTGCTAATTTTCCTGTTGCTGATATATTCCAAGGTCAGCGAAGCGCACCAGGATTTCAGCGTTCAGCAAATGGAGATGCGGATATGCGATTCATGGCGTCGATGCTTACGAATCTCCGCCGGCACTGCCCTTTCAGGCTCGCAATCCGTAACGTCAGGTGATCGTCTATAAGGAACCGGTCCCAAATAACTTTCTCAAAATCCGGCTTATCGTCCCTCACTGGTGCTCCGTCAATCCTAATTTGTAGGCTTGACAGAGCACTAGCCGCCGGCTTTGCCGGCGGTGCCGGGTGAGAGTGCAGCGCAAATCGGGAAATTATTTTGGCGCTGTTTCGAGCGTAAAAGTATCAACTCAACTTGGCCATTACCGCGACAGGTTCCCGGCGGCCCGGCGGCGCATCAGGCCCAGGCCGACAAGC
>JAJYPG010000124.1 GCA_021795535.1 Planctomycetota bacterium | reverse complement strand
CCAGCAGACATGCCAGAACCGCCATCCATTTAACGGGCCGCACAAATTGAAACATCTGTTTAATGAGTTCAAAATTACTGAACTCGTTGGGGTCGATTTGCGCGGTACTGGGCGGAGGCGACCATGTTGCCGCGGAGGGAAAGTCTGATCTATCCTCGCCATCCAATTGCTCCGGGCGTCCCGCCGACTCCGGTCGTGGACGATCTGAATTCGGAGATTTTTCGTCGTGCTGCATAATTTCCACGAATCCGCCGTCGGGCCAACGACCAGGCGCAAAACCGCCCCTTGGTTCCTAATGCTCTGTCACGGTTTGAAGTTACTTCAAGGCAGCCCGGCGTGCAAACCACAGCGCAAAAATACGCGGAAATACAAATTCCCGGCAACAGCGGCAATTTGTGTTTCTGTGAAATATTCCAAGGCAGATCACAAAGCTCAAAGCGATGTCTAATGCCCGGAAGATTGTGACAGTTTTTCAAAATAGGCTTTCACCGGATTAGCATAACCTTTGGGCATGGCTCCGAGCATGGAGTCTGATAGTTTATGCAGCGTCTTGTGGCCCACGGTTGAATTATCCAGGGTCAGGCGCGATTCGGCTTTGTTGATGACCTTCGCGGTGTTCAGGCTCTGATTGGCTAATTTCTGATACAGCAAAGCGGTGTGATAGTGATAGGCATTCATGGCTTTTTGGGCATCCTGCATGAGTACGGCAGATTCAATGAGTTTGAAATTATTAAATCCGGCAGCGCGCAGTTGAATTCGCAGCCGATCGGTTTGATTCAGCAATTGCGCCTGAATTCCGGCCATGCGTTTGATATCTTTTTGCATGCCCAGGGGTGCCGGGCCTTCCAGCCCTGCGCCGCCATAGCCGGAGGCTTTGCCGCCGCCGGTAGCGCCTCCGGGTGGCTGTTTAGAGGAATCTTTAATCTGTCCAGAGCTGAACTGATCGCCGGTAAGGCGGGTGGGTGTGCGGCGGCCACCTTTGTCGGTGGCGGTGGCACCGACCATTTCACCGCTGGCGCGGCCTTCGCGCCCGGAACCGCTGCGGCCCTGAATTTCATCATTTTTCGGCATGGTATTGCCGGTAACGCCCTGCGCGCTCATATCACTGATCGGTCCATCCATGGCACCCCAACCCAAGCCTTTGTTCATAGAATCATTCCATTTGCTGCCCAGAGATTCCATATCACTGGTGAGGTCTTCTTCATGTTGCAGCAGCTTGCCGATCATATCGGAAAGCTGTGCCGGCAATGGTGGCGCGGGAACATCATTCTGGGTTACCGGCTCTTCCATCTCCCATTTGTAGGTATCGGGTTTCTGGAGCAACCATTTTTCAATGTTGGACGAAAGTTTTTTCGCATCTTCCAAACCTTCCTGCTCCAGCGGCGTGGCAATTTTAATGGCCTTGGCGGCAAGCGCCCCTTTGGCCATGGCCAAATCCACATTCATTTGCGCGAGATCATCTTTCAATGAAGCATTGGCCTGATCCTGTTCAGTAAGGTTACTCATATTAACGAGTTTCTGGTTGAGAAACTTGGACCATTTATCTTCCATGGCCTGGGCCTTAAGCAATTCTTTTTTGTCTTTGGCATCAAACTGATTAATGGGCTTTTGCGCCAGTTTCATGGAAGTGTTCATGACGCCGCGCTGCTGTTTTTCCAATTTCTTCAATGCCAGAGCCAGTTGTTGCCACTGTTGCCTTCCCTGATCCGGGAAGTTCGTGCCCTGATGCGATACGACCGAATCGATGCCGCCAGCTTTGGCACCGGCCATGGCCAGTAGAGCCTTAAGCGCATTGAGCACATTCAACTGATGCGTGTGGAGCTTATGAAATTCCAGTTTCACAGCACCCGGATCAGACACCAGGCCAAGGTCATCAGCGCGTGCCACCGCGACCGCCGCGTCGCCGTGCGCAATAACATGCAGGGCCTGTTGAATCGTGTCCATGGAATGGATGAACGGAAAATGTTTATAGGTGCTTTCCATATATTGTCGCAAGTTGCGCTGTCCACCGGCGACTGCGGATGCGGTTTTATGCACAGTTGGCAGCGGAGGCAAAATATAGATGTCATTGGCCAGGACAATCAATCCCTGCTGCCGGGCGAGCATTTTTTCCAGGCGCTGCTCCAATCGGGCCCAACGGCTGCGATTGATGGCGGAAGTCGCGGAACTTTGCAGTTTCACAGTATACACACGCCCGAAGGTGGTCTGAGGGCCATACTGGCTTTGGCCGATGGTGATATTGCGATTGTCTGTGGCACCAAAGCGGTAACGCACACTTTGGCCCAAGTGATATTTATTCCCTGGCAGTGCAAGCATGTCGCGAATAGTGGAAACCGTGGCGGGCTTACCATTTTCCGCGTCAGGAATCTGCCACTGCCGGATGGTGGTAAAGGCACCGCCATTAACGGCAGTCTGCAAGGTCATGGCGGTAACGCCATAATCGTCGGTGGCCCTGGCCTCTAATGCGATGGTCGCTCCCGGCAGCGCAAAAATATCTTTATGGGGCACCAAAACGTGAACCATGGGCGGGGAGTCGGGGGTTACACGAACCAGCAGCCGATCCGGGGTGGACGCGGATGATGCGGGAAAACGCTGCAACGCATCACCATGTGAATCATT
Organism: Planctomycetota bacterium; assembly: GCA_021795535.1. Next base: position 2,771 of record JAJYPG010000124.1, on the reverse strand, counting down.
AATCAGCCAGTTGTAGCGCACCGTTCGATCGGCGATCCAGGACAGAGAAAACGTTTTCTGATTATTGGAGTTTGCCGAAATTGTTTTTCCACCGTGAATTTCGACCAGTGCTGATGCTCCAATAACGGTGTGATCCAATTTTGCGGTCAGCATGATTTTACTGCCGAAGGGAACGGTAACCGAAGCAGCCGCCGGATTAAAAGATTTTCCCGAAAGCGTGATGGTTCGCGGTGGCAATTGCGTGTAGGCCGGGGCGATAATATGAATCTGATATTGCTGAAGGGCAATTTTTGGCAGAACCGTCAGATGATATTTCAAGCTTTGCGTTCCACCGGCTTGAACCATATAGGTTACATTTTCGGCGACGCTGCCGAGATGAAAGCGGAACGTGCTGTAATTGCGGCCAAAGGCGACCATGGCTACTTTTTTCCGGGCACCGCTTTTGAAGTGCAAGAATAAATTAGTGGCAACAAGTTTATGGCCCGGGGTATTAATACGGGCCATGAAATCAACCGGCTCCCCGGCCAGGACGGCTTCGTTGCCCGGCTGGACATCAAGAATTTGTGCATTACCCTGCATCGGCACAAACCGCCCCGGTGCGGAAAGTACAGCCAAACCGTGAGATATCTGGCCATGAAACAGCAGCGCCATGATGCCACATACCACAATAATCACGCCCGCCCGAAGGCATACGTTACGCTGCTGTTGCCAGGGTGCAATGGCTGAAAGATTGTGCGTCTGAATGCTGCCGCTGATTTCCTTAAGCACCTGGGGAATCAGCACGCTGCGCATGTCGGTGCGGCCTGCGGCGGCGGGTGGAAGTTTTTCAAACTCATCTGCCAGAAGAACCGCATTGATGAAATGATTGTCCAATGGCAACTGTTGTGCGGCCGCCTGCTCTTCCACCCACCGGGCGATTTGCCCATACGCCGGACGCTTCCAGATCATATCATGCAGAAACCACCCGTAGCCGACCACAATGGCAACCGGTATGGTGGCCAGGAGCAGCCAAACCAGCCAAGCCCCGACATCGGATCCAATGAAACCAGCCAATAAAATAGCGATAGCGGTGACCGGTACCACCAGTGTGGCAAATCGGGCCAAGGCTCCAACAAACATCGCAACACGGAAGCGGTTTCCCGCTTCCTCCAGTTTCTGGAGAATATGGTGAAAATCCTCAGGCAGCGGGCTGGCAGGATTGATGGCGGTCATATTTGACACCCCGAAGCGCATACCGGCAGGGCCACGGATACATGATCCTGTAAAACCCTGTTGTTTCTATCGGTAGTATAACGTGCGGAAGGTGGATTTGTTGTACAACAATTATCAGACCACCGTGTCAAGGTCCATTTTTGAGTTATCCATGCAGTACCCATTAAACAAGGGCCGAAGATCATCGTGGGAAACCGCACCGGCGTGCCGGATGTACACTGACAGGCTTAAGGGAGTCTGATCGCCCGTGCCCGTGCCAGGAGACATTATTTATGGTCAGGCTGCATAAACATCGCGGATTTTCACTTATTGAACTCCTGGTCACAATAACCATCCTTGTGCTATTAATCGCGATTATTTTGCCGGCGATGCGCAAAGCGCGGGAAATTGCCAATCGCGCGTCCTGCGCAGCGAATCTGCTGACTTGGGGGCAGGCATCGTTGCTGTTTGCCAAGGACCATGAGGGCTTTTTCCCCGCCGCATGGGGTTTCGGCAATGGCAATGCCCAGAGTTCGTATCCCAAGTATGGTATCTCACAAGATCCGGTGAATGGGTGCATTTTCCCGATGATTCTCAACAACGATTCAGCGGATGAAAACACCAGTCAATATGGTGCTGATTGGCGGCGGTTCGGTACGCCTTACTCCACGTTTTTGCAGTACGGCGGAACGGGTTCAACAACCGTGATGTCCAGCTTTGGTGCTGCGGTTGCAAGCGCTATGAGCGGCCCGGAAATACCTTATATTTCCGGGCTGAATTCCAGCAATTGGGGATATACCGGCTATGATCCGACTACGTGGGGCCTTAACAACGGCTTAAGCGGGGCACCTAGGCCCAGCGCGTATGTACGACTGGCCCCTTGGATGATCTGTCCAAGCTCCAATTACCAAAGTGCCCTTTATGCCGGCGATCAACCGGGAGACTGGGGTTACTGGATTACCGATACGTATATGTATGTCGGGGGCACCGTTGATCGTACCCGAAACAGCTTTGCGCAATTGACTGATAACTTGCCGTCGGGATCACTGTTTGCCGGCCAGGGAATGGTGGAAACCAGCGGCTATAACGGGGCATTAACTCCCACGTGGGGCAATCGTATTAACGAGCCTGCCACGACCGACCAGGATTCTCCGCAATCGATTCTTGCGGCGGATGCCGTTGTTTGGGGAGGCAATAATCAGAAGCAGGATGGCGTACCGATGAGCGGTCAGGGCAATATGTATCTCATTAACCACCCCAGTTACAGCAATCCGGATGTGCCATCGTTTCAGAACATTTTGTACGCCGATGGGCATGTCAGTGGGATCAGTTATCCGACATTCTATGATTACTCAACCGGCAAGAATTCCAACAATTTAACGGGTTACAACTGGGCCATGGCGCACATGCCTCCGCTCAACAGCCGCCCGTCGCTGTTTTCAGGGTATACCGGAGGCAACAGTTATTTGAATGTCTGGAACTATAACTGGGCCGGCTGGTACTTTTACTGGCCTAACCAGCCCGGCGGGAATTGACGCGTACGTGGCGTTACCGCCGATCTACACGATTCAGTCGCGACC
>JAJYPG010000123.1 GCA_021795535.1 Planctomycetota bacterium | reverse complement strand
TGCCATTCTTGGTGGCGGTCAGCTTGGTTCCATGCTTTGTGAAGCCGCTAAACGTATGGGCTACCGCACGCTGGGCGTTTCGAATCATGAATCCGACCCGATTGCACGCTGGGCGGATCATCATCTGGTTGCGGATCCATCCGATCCGGCTACAGCCGCGCGGCTGGCGCGACAGGCACAGGTCCTTACGGTAGAGGCCGAGAGTATTGATCCCGAAGCGCTTCAGGCCGCGGAGTTGGCCGGTGCCATCGTGGCTCCCGGATCGCAGGTGCAGCGCGTGGTGCGCGATCGTCGCCTTGAAAAAACTTTTCTTGCCGGTGTGAAATTGCCTGATGGTCAGAGTGCGGTGGGCGACTTTCGCATTGCGGAAAGCCCCGTTCAGATGAGCCGCGCCGTGGCGGAACTTTTTGCCGCCGGGGCTCAAAAAATTGTCTGCAAAACCGCACGGGGCGGTTATGACGGAAAAGGGCAACGCTGGATTCAGTACCCCCACCAGGCGCTTGCTGTTTTTGAAGCTCTTGGCCGCATTCCGCTGGTGCTTGAGGCCGGAATAAACTTTTCCGCTGAAGCCTCTGTGATTGTTGCCCGCGCTGCGGATGACCGTCTCACATATTTCCCTGTTTTTCGCAATGAACACCGACACGGAATTCTGCATCAGACCGTTATGCCCGGCGGTTTTTCAGAGGGGGTCGCCATTCGCGCCATTGAAATGGCCGGGGCGGTGGCGCGGCAGCTTAAGGTGGTTGGACTGTTGGCCGTCGAACAGTTTGTCCTGCCGGATGGCCGCGTACTGGTCAACGAGCTTGCGGCCCGGCCGCATAATTCCGGCCATGTAACATTGCGCGCCGCTGGCCGCAGCCAGTTTGAAATGCACGTTGCGGCAATATGCGGCCTGCCACTGCCTCGGGTGGAGGTATTGTGTCCCGCTGTTATGACAAATTTGCTGGGCGATTTGTGGACGACAGGCGAACCGGATTTTCCGGCGGTTCTCGCGGACGGGCGGGCAACGCTGCATTTGTATGGCAAGTCGCCGCGGGCTGGCCGTAAAATGGGGCATCTGATTCACACTGGCGCCACTTGCGAGAAAGCTTTAGCGGCGGCGGATGCTGCGTGGAAAATCCTTTCCGGAGATTAATTTCCGGGCCGAAGCGAAGTTGGTAAAAAAACCGGTCGGACAAGGTCTTTTGCGAAACTTTGGCCTAAAATTTATATCCGATCTCTATGCCAAATTCATCCTCGGACATGGATGTGCTGATGGGCACACTGCCGCCGCCCGGCAGTGACATGGACCCGCTCATGGATTCATTGAATGCATGCATATAAGATTCTGTGACTGTCCATCCCATGCCGAGTTGCTGCGTGGCGCCGAGAGTGACGTGCTGCTGCATGATCGCGGGCAGAATTAAGCTGCTGGCCAGGTCCTGTGAGTCGATGGGATTGGTGCCGTAGGCATACCCGCCGCGTACGGTAATCCAGGAATTAATACGGTACTGGAGACCGAAATTGGCGATCCATTCGTCACTCCAATGGAGCGGCATGCTGGCTTCGTCGGTGCCGGCCCAGGGGCCATGAATGTTCATGGCGTTCATGGTTTGATGCCAGTTGATCCATTGCCCTTCAACGCTGATGGTCCAGCGTGCGGTGGGATGCAGAGCGAAGCCCAGGGCAAATTGCTGTGGATAATTCAGGTGGGTGCTGTACTGGCCAGGCCCGCCAACGGGACCACCCTGTGCGGCGAGATTTTGATAACTGGCCTGCCAGGTAAGGGGTGTGAACATGATGGGGCTGCGATAACAGATTCCAAGCGTGAGAATATCATTGACCTCATACATGCCTCCAATGGTGGCCCCAACACCAAAAGCGCTTGGTGAGTTGGCGAGGTTAAGCCCGGAAACGGTGGAACCGGACTGGATCGTCTGCTGCAGAGAGACGGTTTCATAGGCCAGATTCAGAGCTACGCCCAGACTCCATCTTTTTGACGGCCTCCATGCAAGAGCGGGGGCAATGTTGGCAAAAGAAATATTGCTGTAGGACTCAAGGCTCTGGCCGAAATAGTTGGACTGCTGATAATTCACCCCCATGCCGGATGTGCCAAAGAAACCGCCACCGAAGTAAAGGTGCGGGCCAAAGGCTGGTGCTACCCACCCCAAAGCCGGTACGCCGTAGAGATTGGAGTGGCTGCCAACCGTGCCGTCACCAAAATCCGCCCGACGTTCGGGGAAGAACCCTTCCATTGAAAAGGCGGCCTGTGGCTGCAGCCAGGCCAGGCCCGCAGGATTGGAAATTGCGGTCATGGGGTCTCCGGGTGCCGCAACTACCGCGCCCGCCATGCCCATTTGATACTGGCCGATGCCCAAAAGCTGATAGCCATTGGTGGCCTGAACCTTGGTGCAGGGGGCAATGACAAGAGTGGCCATTGCCAGTGCGCACCACCATTTTTTTCGCGACATGTAACGCTCCATTAAAACACACCGGTTATTTATACAGCACATTATTTTTAAGTGGCTAAGATGTTTTCCCGCAGCCACCATGGGGAGCCGCACCTTGAGTGTTGCGGGGTAAAGTTGTAGATGCCCATCGGCATATTTCCTAAACGGTGGGACAAGGATTTTTTTAATGAAGAGAAAAGACCTTGCCGGCAAGTGTATTGCCCCGGTACGGGCGTAGCGCGGCCATTGGCTTGTCTGACCATCTGGGACCATGTCGCACCCATGTGCTGAATTATTTCGCCGCCGGATGCTGTTGACGACGACGGAAGGAAATCTAAAATGATTTCAGTGGTTGCAAGTTTCTGCAATCATCAATGTGTTGCGAAAAAGGACGCACCGCGATGAACAAAAATCTTCACAGTCAGCGCTGCGAGTTGCTAAGTGAATTCTTCCGCATATTCGCAAATGCCGCCCGTATGAGAATTTTCTGTTGTCTTAATAACGGTCCGCGAACGGTTTCCTTGATCGCAAGGGAGGTTGGCATCACTCTTCCCAATGCATCGCAGCATCTGCGGCTCATGCGGCAGTTGGGCGTTGTGGAAACGACCCGTGCTGGACGAAACGTTTATTACCATCTTGCCGATGCCCGGTATGTTCAGGCGGCGGATTTGATTGGCCGGGTAATTGCGGAACGCCAAAGCAAACAACGGCGTCACAAAAAAAAAGGCTGGAGAATATTCCCGGCACAGGCAGACGAAAGAAATATTTCAACTATGTAAGGTTTATAGAGTCAGGTTCCAACAAAAGGAGTACTACCATGGATGCGACCGCATTGGCACAAATCACGCCGGTAAAAATCATTGACGCACGGGGAACAGCTTGCCCCGGACCATTGCTTGAGGCAAAAAAAGGAATCGGTGCTGTGAAAGTCGGCCAGATTATTGAGGTTAAGTCCAATGATGTAGGATCACGCAAGGATATTGCGGCCTGGTCGAGCAAAATTGGACACGAATTTCTTGGGCTTATTGAAGCGGATGGTCATGACCGGCTGTTTGTGTGCCGGAAGAAATAATGACGCGTGGATTCCTGGTACGCCGCCCGATCGGCTATCGTCTGCGATAAAGGAACACTTATGTCCATCGAGACTTTCAATCCGAAGATACTGGTTCTGGCCACGGAGGCTTGCGCTTATCCCGGCGCGGATGCGGTGGGCAAGGCTCACCAGGAATATGGCGCAAATATCTATGTATTGCGGGTGCCCTCTCCGGTGATTTTTCCGGAAGATTTCTATCTGCGATCCTATGCTCGGGGCATCGATGGCATTCTGGTTGCGGCGTGTGGATCGGACTGCCCATATCGCGGAGCCTATGACCGGCTCGCTGCGCGGATTGACCGGCTGACGAGCCGAATGAAGGTTGGCGGTCTGGAAATTGAGCGTATCCGTCTCACGGCCATCTGTACGGTCTGCATTAAGGCTTATTTGAAGGAAGTTGGGCAGCTTGACGCACACCTGCGCCGGCTCGGAGCAGTGAATAAGGCTCTGGCGCAACGGTTACAGGACGCCTCACGCGCGGATATGCGTCAGGTCAAACAGGTACACGCCGCGTAAGGGTGTGGCCGCGATATGGTGAAAGGTACGCCTTTATGATTACCAACGCAAAGAGCGAGCGTCATGCGGATGTTTTGATTGTCGGTGGCGGCATCAGTGGGCTGCAGTCGGCCCTGGACCTGGCTGATCAGGGCTATAAAGTCATTGTGGTGGAACGTGAAGCCAGCATTGGCGGACGGATGATCAGCCTGAGCAAGGTGTATCCGACACTGGATTGTGCCAGTTGCATCACCACACCGAAAATGTCCGCCGCGGCGCATCACGACAACATTGAACTCATGACGTATACCGAAGTGGATTCGCTTGTGCCGACTGCTGATGGGCGCGGCGGCCACACGGTGCATCTGACACGTAAGCCAACCTATGTAAACAATGAAAAGTGCATCGGCTGCCGCCTGTGTGAATATGCCTGTGATACGGAATACCCGGATTTATTTGAGCAGGGTTTGGGATCGGTGCGGGCTATTTCGGTCGCTTTTACCAATGCAATTCCGCAAAAGGCCGTTCTGAATCCGGATTATTGCCTGGCCTGCGGGCTATGCCTGCGGGCCTGTCCGACGGATGCCATTGAATTTGACCAGCAGCCGCGTAAGGAAATCATTCAGGCCGACGCGGTCGTCATCGCGTCCGGATTTCAGCTTAATGGTCTGAATCTCAAGCCGCAGTACGGCGCGGATAAGAATCGAAATGTTATTTCGCCACTGGCCCTGGAACGCTTGCTGGCACCGCACGGGCCGTACGGGCGGGTGCTGCGGCCATCGGATGGAAAAATTCCAACGTCGATAGCGTTTGTCCAGTGTGCCGGTTCGCGTGACCAGACCATCGGTGTGCCGTACTGTTCGCGTGTCTGCTGCATGTATGCCATTAAGCAGGCCATGTTGCTGTCCGGATCACTTCCGTTGGCGGATATTACCATTTATTACATGGACATACGTGCATTCGGCAAGGGGTATGAGCAGTTCTATCAGAACGCCAAGGCCATGGGGATAAATTTTGTCCGTGGAAAAGTATCCAAAATAGACTCTCTGGATCAAGATGATCTATTGGTTCATGTGGAGCTGACCGAAGAGTCGCAGAATCCGGTCAGCAAACAGCGCCATGATCTGGTGGTACTGGCGCAGGGCATGATTCCGCAATGGAATCCGTCGAGTGTTGGGCCTATCCGCATCGCAAAGGATGGCTTCGTGGCCACGCCCAATCCGGCCGCGCCGTGTGCCACGGATGTGCCGGGTATTTTTGTGGCCGGAACCGCGGCGGGACCGAAGGATATTGTGGACAGTATTGCCGAGGCGGGCGCTGCGGCGATGGAAGCCAGCCGATATATCAACAGGCTTCATGCCGCCGAAGAAAAGTCCAGGACAGTTCATTTG
>JAJYPG010000122.1 GCA_021795535.1 Planctomycetota bacterium | reverse complement strand
GAACAGATATGTTTGTTGTCATTGATCAAATTCCGACAGCCGCCGTACACATACAATTCCGTAACGGCAATTAATTTTTCTGTTCGCACAAGAGCAATTCAATGTTTCATAAAAGAGTCGCGACTTAAACCACGGCAACCCGGTCAGCCCAGACACGGGAAAGTGTTGCCGTAACATCCTGCAACGTCAAATAAGGAATATATGAAATATGCTCATGGGTTAATGCCCGTGCCAGAACGCCCTTGGCAAAAACCCAATCCGCACCTCGGGCGGGGCAAAGGTCGCTGCGACCATCACCGATATAAACGGTTTTCCGAGCCGGGTGGCACAGGGCGTTGGCACTGGCACATTTGCAGTGGGCGGCCTGGGCAACACATTCGGAACTGGAATGCGGGCAGGAAAGTTTAAGCCGCCCGGCGCGATGCGTAATTTTATTGGCCCTGATTTCCATATTGCGAATACCATGGCGTAGAAGAATGCGGCGAATAAATCGTTCGACACCGTCGGAAAGAACCGCCACTGGCACTTTGTGTTCACGTAGCAGGGCGAGCAAAGAGTGAATGCCGGGATCAAGTTCTATGTGGTCCAGAAAATCATTAAGTTCCGGCAGGGAAATGTTGATGAGCGCGAATTCCTGTGAAAGGCACTCGCGCGAACCGATCAGGCCCGCAAGCCAGCGCTCTTCTATAAGCCGCCATGATTCATTGATGGCGTAGTTGCGAATCAACTCATCCAGAACATCTTTGCGCGAAATGGTTCCGTCAAAGTCGATCCAGACTTGAAGAGTTTCGGGAGCAGTGAGCATGAAATTCAGCAACGCGAATATCCTCCTAAAAACAAAAGCCCGTGCTTCATGGAATCATAACAACATTCTAACCAATTTTGTAGTAACTTTTTGGGCAGTTTTGCGTTGAACGACTTTTTTTCATAATTTTTGCGGATATTTCCGAGGTTCTACACTTTTCGTGAGTATTTTTAAGGTATTTCCGTTATTTTAACCGTATGTGCATGCACGGGTATCTGGAGGGATCGGAAATTTGGTCTCACGGGCATTCCGATGGGCATGGACGTTACAGCTTTGGCCGGTTGTGCTAAATTGATTGACAATGAAGAAGCGGAATCTGGCAATTGACTGGTCAACTTATACGGCGGCACGGTGGGCCTGCATGATGCTGGGCCTGTTTCCCGTGGATGCCAATCTGCGTACTGCCCGTGGGTTTGGCTCACTGCTGTGGACTTTTGACCGCAAACATAGAGACCGGGCCATTGAAAATCTGGCGGCAAGTTTTCCAGAATTAGCGCGGCCTGCGCTTGCGGCGATAGGGCAACGGTCTATCCAGCATTTTTGTGAACTGGCCATGGATGTGATTTTTTCCACACGAATCATTAACATTCAGACCTTCCACAAGTATATACACCTGAATAAACTTGCCGAGGGCCTGGAGGTTCTGCTGAACGGGCGCGGTGCGATAATGCTGACGGGGCATTATGGCAATTGGGAAATTCTGGGCTATTCACTGGCAACATTGGGGTTTAAGTCGTACAGCATCGCACGGCCCATAGATAATCCACATTTTGATTCATGGCTTCTGGATGTGCGTGAGAAAAAAGGGCAGGTGATTTTGTCAAAAAGAGGTGTGACCACCACAGCGCAGCAGGTGCTGGCAAATAATGGCGTACTTTCCATTATCGCCGACCAGGATGCCGGGCGAAAGGGGATGTTTGTGCCGTTTTTTGGCCGCCGGGCCAGTACCTATAAAAGCATTGGCCTGCTGGCAATTCAGCATCGGGTTCCGGTGATCATTGGCTATGCGCGGCGACGCGGTGATCGGTTTGAATTTGATATGGGCATAACGGACATCATTTATCCGGAAGACTGGGATAACCAGCCGGATGAGCTTTATTACATCACCTCTCGCTACACACGCGCGATTGAAACATTTATTCGGGAAGACCCGGCGCAGTATTTGTGGATTCATCGCCGGTGGAAAACCCGTCCGCGAGACGAATGACTGGATGACCGGGATATACTGAAACACGCTATTTCAAGAGGTGAATAATGAGGGGAAGCGGAGACCCCAGCCAACTCCCAATGCGTATATAATTGATAAAAGCGATAGATTGATTGTTATCGCCCCATTCAGCCGAATAAATCACTGTTGATAAAGTTTGCATTGTCGGATTGCTGGAATGTATACTTTTTATAAGTCGGTTTCGTTTTGACAGCCGTATTGTATGCCCGCCTTGGTGAGGCCGTTCGTATGAGAGTTATTAAAAAGTGAGTTGCCACTGGCGTTGTTGAAACAAAGCGAGTTTACGATCCCATGACCGTACCCCCCACATCAACCAATGCTTCATTTGCGGCGATATTAATGCCGTATATGCAGGTATTTTACGTTTCGTTTCTGGCCACTCTGGCGCTGACGCCGCTGATGCGTCGCCTGGCGCTGAAACACGGCGTTGTGGATGAGCCGGATGGCACGCGGAAAATTCATACCAATCGCATTGCCTATCTGGGTGGCGTGGCGATTTTTATTGGATGGTTGTTGGGGGTATTGGCATCAATAACGGTCACTCCGTTGAATGTCAATGCGTCGCAGTTTGCAGAGGTGCAGGTGCCACCGGGTATTATGCTGGGCGCCGGTATTGTCATGATCTGCGGATTGATTGATGACGTTTACAGTCTTTCACCGCGCATCAAGCTTTTTGGCCAGTTGCTGGCGGCGGCCTGCCTGTTTTTTCTGAATCTCACGCGGGCGGACAACATCGGCGCACGGATTGATCTGGCGAATATGTTTGTCTTTCCGCTGGAACGGCACCATTTGCTGGGGATAGTGCAACTCACTGCCCCAAATACCTATATGACACTCGCCAGCATGTTCAGTGCTCTGTTTTGTGTGTTTATTATCATGGCGACCAGCAATGCCATGAATCTGCTGGATGGAATGGATGGCCTTTGTGGCGGGGTCGCGGGCATTATGGCCGTGGGTTATCTGATTCTTTCCGTCTATCTGGCCTCGGCGAATTTAACACAGCCGGGAATTGCCTCACTGAATCCGGCCCGCATTACGTTAAGTCTTGCGTTGCTAGGCGCGGTGCTGGGATTTTTGCCATTTAATTTTAATCCGGCCACTATTTTCATGGGTGACACGGGAAGCATGTTTCTGGGGTTTGTGTGCGGGGCGATGATCATCCTTTTTGGGAACGACGGTATCTTCCGCTGGTTTCTGGCCTCAGTGGTCATTTTTGGCTTGCCTCTCCTTGATACGCTGCTGGCTGTGGTACGCCGGAAGATCAATGGCCGTCCGATTTTTTCGCCAGATTCAGGTCATTTTCATCACTTTCTCTTAAAACGAGGCTTGTCTGTCACCCGTGCGACGCTGGTGAGTTATGCCCTGGCGGCCATGTTTGTGAGTTTTGCGCTGGTTATCGTCATTATTCCCACCACGCTGGCGCTGGGGATTTATATGGTGCTTTTTGGCTGGCTTGTTGTGGCGGCTTTTAAAATGGGCATGATCCACCATGATGGCGGTGTTCCACTTCAGGCTGCATCCACTGTGTTTGTACTTTCCGCCCAGACGGTGCCCGGTGAATCCGCAGGGGCCACTGTTTTACAAGACGCGCCTGCGGCACCGAATGCGGGTGTCGCGGTGCCGTCGCCCGCGGCTGCACCGGGGGTTGTACCGCCTGCCGCATCCAGGATTCATGGTGGCACAACCACGCACTTAAAGCCGGATGTGGTTGGGTCCTGATGATGGTTTTATAACGGTGTTTGTCATTTCACGTTGCTCGGCAGAGCCACTTTGTTCATGCCGTTTTTATGCCCTCCGTCACATTGTATTTAGGAGGGTTATTTACCAATGCAGAAACGGCCAAAAATACGGCCAAGAACGTCATCGGTGTTGATGATTCCGGAAATTCCACCCAGATCGTCTAGTGCGGCTCGCAGGTCGCTGGCCACAAGTTCAAGAGATGCCTCAATTGCGCCACTGCCGGCCATATCCGCAGCGCGGCGCAAGTGCCGGGTGGTGTGCATCAGAGCCTGGCGATGCCGCTGATTGAGTGCTATTGTTTCCACCGCGATGGCCTGCCGGCAGTAGCAGCGTCGCCCTATGACCTCAAGCAGATTTTCCAGTCCCTGACCGGTCAGAGCTGAAACTCTAATAAAATCATGTATATCTATAATATGTTTTTGCGGATCATTTTCCAGGTCCGCCTTGTTCCGCACCACTATTAGTGGCTGATCATGCCGCACCGCCATCTCCCGCAACAGATCGGCAAACGAGGCGACGGCTTGCTGATGGTCCAGAACCAGCACCAATAAATCCGCCTGTTGCATCGCCTGTTGGCGGGATTCATCCATTTGCGGGTAAAGGCTCTGGCCGATGGATTCAAATCCCGGTGTATCCACCAGCCGAATCGGGCCGGAGGGGGTTGTTGCGGTAATGGAAAGTGGGTCGCGTGTAGTTCCGGCGTGGTGGGAAACAATAGCGCGGTTTTGGCCGCTTAAAGTGTTGATCAGCGAACTTTTTCCCACATTGGCCCGCCCGACAAGCAGAACCGTTGGCAGCGTTTCCAACGTTTCCCATCGCGCCGCAAGGGCCAGCAGATTCGCTATTTTCACTTCCAGATGGGCAATGGCCGCCAGCAATTCCGCCGCGGAAATGAAAGAGACACCGGGTTCGTCGCTGAAGTCTATTCCCGCCTCCACCATGGCCAGCAAATCAGCCAAGGCGTTGGTTTGTGCGGTTGTCCATTCGTGTAACAGGCCGCACCGCAGGCTTTGTGCGGCGCGCAGTTCTTGCTCATTGGTTGCGGCTATGGTTGCCGCAACGCCTTCCGCCTCGGTCAGATCGCACTTGCCATTCACATAGGCCCGTGAAGAAAATTCGCCCGGACCGGCGCCGCGGGCACCGGCGGCAATCAATTGTCCAAGTACGCGTTGCAGCAGCGGAATTGACCCCGGCAGATGAAGTTCCACCACATCCTGACCGGTGAAGCTGGCCGGTGCGCGAAAGAATATTACACCCATCGCCAGCCGCGGGCGGGCCAGTGTGATATTGAGCCACTCTCTGGCTGGCGGATTGGAAAGGGGGGGCAGCAGTGACAGCGCTATTGGCCAGGCCTGTGGTCCGGAAAGGCGAACAATGCCTCTCCATGCGGCCCCCGGAGGGGAACTGATGGCAGCAATTGTGTCGGTCATTATCATACAATGGACCCGTTTAACCGAAGGTCCACAAGAGGCGAGTTGGCACCAGACAACAAGATGAAAATAGAGAGTGGAGAGTAGACATTCATTGTCAGGAAGCCTTTTGGCCACATTGGGCGTTGAGGGGTTCGAACCCCCGACCTTACGGGTGTGATCCGTACGCTCTAACCAACTGAGCTAAACGCCCGGCTCCATAATTCAGGATATTACCAAAAAT
>JAJYPG010000121.1 GCA_021795535.1 Planctomycetota bacterium | reverse complement strand
AGAGAGAAAAAATCAGCGCTGTTCACAGCCATGGCCGCGGAATCAACCTTGTTGGCGACCAGCAGTATCGGTTTGGAAAAGCCGCGTAAAAGTGCGGCGACGGTTTTGTCCAGCGGCACCAGACCATTTCGTGCATCAACAACAAAAAGCACCAGGCTCGCCTCTTCAATGGCCTGGCGAATTTGGGTTTGCACATGCTCCGTCAGATTGTCCGGGTCATCAATGCCATAGCCCCCGGTATCAATAATTTCAAAAAACCGCCCATCATGTTCCACGATGGCGCCTATGCGATCGCGGGTGACACCGGCGGTCGGGTCCACAATGGAAATACGGCGCCGCGCCAGAAAATTAAGCAGACTGGACTTGCCCACATTGGGCCGGCCAATAATGGCTACACTTGGAAGATTCATAACCTATACCTTTTCCCGCCGTGGCGAAATTCTCTGAAAATCGCCGTGGCGTTTTTATGGGGAACCGTTTCCCGGTTTGCAGGCCATCAGCCATTTTTGCCGCAGCACTGTTTGTACTTTTTTCCACTGCCGCACGGACACGGCTCGTTGCGTCCCACCTTGGGCCGTTCGTTAATGATCGGTTCCGTGGGCCGGTCCTCTTCGGGAGGCTCGTCCGGGCCGCCACCCAGGGTATTGCGGGCCGCTTCGCCAATGGCCGAGGCGTCAACTCCATAAGACTCGCGGGTTTCAAAGCTTTCCTGCTGGTCGGCGTAAACATCGCGCATGTCCTCAGAAGAGGCAATTTTCACACGGAAAATAACCTCGGTCACTTTGTCGCGCAGCACCCGCAGGAATTCATCAAACAGCCGCGAACCCTCGCGTTTGTATTCAATCACGGGATCCCGCTGGGCAATGCCGCGCAGACCAATGGAATCGCGAAGCTGGTCCATGGCATAAAGGTGATCTTTCCATGCCACATCATAAATTTGCAGCAGCACAGTGCGTTCCAGTTCCGTCAATTCGCGACGCATAAAGGCGTGGGCGAGTTCCGCGATGCGCTCAATGCGGTCGGTGGCGGATTCCCCCGCAAATTCATCCGGCGGCGCCTGTGTTACAAAGCGGGTGGAAACCCACGCCGCCAGGGCCGCCGATTCCGGGAATTTTTCCACCGCCTCATTCACCTGTCGGTCAATATCGGTATTGGCGGTTGCGGAAATCGCCAGCAGCTTCGTCCGCAGATTTTCCGGCGAAAGAGCGCGAATATCATCCCCGGTCAGGGTTGCCGCATACTTGGCCCGCAGCCACGCGGCAAGTTGTTCCGAGGCATAAATATTGGCTGTGCCGCCCGAGGCATTCGTGGCCTCCAGGGCGTAATCAATGGGATATTCAATCTCGCGCCGTTTATAGGTGGCCTGCGCCTGTTCAAGAATAAAATTAACGGCTTGTTCGGGCGTTTTTCCCGCCAGGTCTGGTGCGGTAATGTGCAGGTCAAATTTTTCCGTCGCCCACTGCGCTAATTGCTGTTCGGCATAATGCGGCACAAGATATTTGGCGATCGGGCTGCAATCCTTGTGATCAATCTGATCCAGGGCCTTTTGCACCAGTGTTTCGGCAATATGTTCCCGGTCCAGTTTTTTAAGCTGCGCGGGGCTTACCTGCACATGGAACTGATTGGCCGCCCAACCGGACAGACCGGCGAAATCCCAGTCCAGCGGATCGGCGTCCGGGTCCATGAATTCAGACAGGGACGTATGAATATTGGTGCGTGCTTCCTCGCGGGCGCGGTCGCGAATGGTCATTTCCAATACCGCCAACTCGGTATCGCGCAGATCCCCGGGGTCTATTACCGTGCTGAATTCGCTGCGCACCCATTCGGCCACACAGGTGGGAACATAATCGCGGGCCATATAATGGTTCACGGAATCGCGGACGGAATCCTCTATGGTTTCAAAAATAATCTCCCGCAGGTTCCTCCCCTCCAGTATGCTCTGGCGGGTTTTATAGAAATAACTGCGCTGGTGTTCACGCACCTCATCATATTCCAGCAGGTTTTTCCGTATGCCGAAGTTCCGCTCTTCCACTTTCTTTTGCGCCCGTTCAACAGCGCGCGACACAAAACGATGCTCAATGGCTTCATCCTCCTTCATCCCCAGACGCTGAATCGCCTTGAGCATAAAATCGCCCGCGAACATTTTCATCAGGTCATCTTCCAGGCTCAGAAAGAAACGCGACGCCCCCGGATCGCCCTGACGGCCGGACCGACCGCGAAGCTGGTTGTCTATACGCCGCGCCTCGTGCCGTTCTGTGCCCAGCACAAACAGGCCGCCCGCATCCGTCACGCCTTCGCCCAGTGAGATATCCGTTCCGCGGCCAGCCATGTTCGTCGCAATCGTTACCGCACCCACGGTGTCCCCGACTTTCGCCTGGGTCTGTCGCCCGGCTTTGGCCACAATTTCCGCCTCGCGTTCATGGTTCTTGGCGTTAAGAACTTCATGGTCGATGCCATGCCGCTGACGGAGCATGTTGGATAGCCGCTCTGATTTTTCCACGCTGGTGGTGCCAACCAGCACCGGCTGGCCTGCCAGAGACCGGGCCTTTATTTCTTCCACAATGGCATTCCACTTGGCATTTTCCGTCAGGAAAATAAGATCGTCCGCGTCATCCCGCACGATCGGGCGGTTGGTGGGAATGCAGACCACTTCCAGACGGTAAATTTTGGCAAATTCCTCGGCCTCGGTCATGGCGGTGCCGGTCATGCCGCCCATGCGTTTGTAGAGTTTATAAAAATTCTGCAGGGTGATTGTCGCCATGGTCTGGGTTTCGGGTTTTACCCGCACACGTTCCTTGGCCTCCACCGACTGATGCAAACCGTCGGACCACTGGCGGCCCACCATCAGGCGACCAGTGAATTCATCGACAATAATGACTTCCCCATTCTGCACGACATAATCGCGGTCCTTTTCATACACCACATGGCCGCGCAGGCTTTGTTCCAGCAGATGGGGCCAGTCCATGTTGCTGCCGATGTAAAACGAACCGACGCCGGCATATTCCTGGGCCTTCTGAATGCCCTCATGCGTTAAATGCACGGATTTCCGGTCCAGTTCCACTTCGTAAAGCTGTACCTGCTGGGCCAGGTCTTTTTCCGCCTCAGTCAGGTCCAGTTTGGCCTGTTCAACCGTTGCGGAAAGGTCTGCGGCTTTCCGGACGTCAGCGCGGGCATTGCGCAAATCTGTCTCGGTTCCCTTGATTTTTATTTTAAGATGCTCCACTCGCTGGTGGGCCTGCTCCCATGGCTGCTGGGCCAGCATAAGTTTGCGCGCAACTTCATCGGCTGTGCGATAACGCGGGCTGTCATCATGGGCTGGGCCGCTGATGATCAGGGGTGTACGGGCTTCGTCAATTAAAATGCTGTCCACTTCGTCAATGATGGCGAAATCGAGTGGACCTTGCACCTGTTCGTCCAGCGTCTGCTTCATGTTATCGCGCAGGTAATCAAAACCGAATTCGCTGCTGGTGCCGTAGGTGACGGTACACTGATAGGCTAATTTGCGCGGGTCGTTGTCCATGTGAGCCTGAATAAACCCGACGGACATTCCCAGCGCGTAAAACGCCGGGGCCACCCAGGCGGCATCGCGCCGCACCAGATAGTCGTTTACCGTCACCACATGGCAGTGTGCGCCGGTCAGGCCCATGAGAAAACAGGCCAGCGGTGCGACAAAAGTTTTGCCTTCGCCTGTGGCCATTTCGGCAATTTTACCCTCATACAAAACCATGCCGCCAATAAGCTGCACATCAAATGGCCGGGCGCGGTAGGGGGGGCGATCCTGCGGAACCGCGGCACGAATGGCTTCATAAAGCTGCGGGCTTATTTCCACAAACCGCCAGTCATGTTCTTTCTGACAGGCTGCCTTGGCCGCGTGGTACATCGCCTGTGCGTCCGCGAGCAAAATGGAGGGATCAAAATTGCGCGCCGGATCAAAAGCATTGCGCAGGCCAATGTGTCGGTCCATCGCTTCACGCATAATGGCGAACGCTTCCGGCAGAGCCGCCAGATCGCTTCCACCCTTGGTTAATTCCTGCCGCATTTCATCAACTCGCGCTCGCAGTTGCGCGTCGGAGAGTTTGCGAATGGCCGGTTCCAGAGCGTTTACATCTAGCACGCGTCGCCGATAGACCTTCATTAAGCGGTCATTGCGTGACCCAAAAACCGCCGCAAGTGTTTTATTAAAAAGATGTGCAACCATGATAACCCCGATTTTTGTGGCATTGAAGACTGGTTGGGTTTTCAGTGCCGGATTGTTTTATTTGTTTCGTTCCCGACGCGCCGCCGGTTTATCCGGTGGTTGTGGCCTTGTCAGCCATGAGTTGGCGGGGCAAGCTGGTTGTGGTTGCGCATATAAATCGCGGCGCGGTTCAAAGGCCATGTTGCCCGCCAGGATGCGGTGAAGCATTGGCTGTTGGTGCGGCCCTGGCCACTGGCGGGGCGTGCGGTTGACAGGGTATGAATTGTCTGGTGGCTGGCGCAATGCCAGCGGACGGGGCCTATGGTCAGGCGAAGGGCTAAAATAAGCGGCCCATGGGGATGGTTAAGCAGTGCCAGAATCGCTTGACGCGATTTGCCCCGGCCTGCCACCACGCAATGGAAGGCCTGGGCGTCAAGCTCTTGGCTCGGTAACAATTGGCGATAGATGCGCGCAACCTGCGAAAGCCGGGCGCACAGCGCCTCTCCCGGACCGGCTAGCGCTGAAATGCACGCCATGCCGCCGGTTGTGGCCGTCGCCACGCCATCCGCCACGCCGCCCATGCTCTGGAGAGTCTGCATTGTAAGCAGCGCAATAAGGCAGGAAAATGTGGCAAACAGACCATGCTGGATGCCCCGAGCGCCTTTGCGGATGGTTGTTGAAGTTGGATGTAAGGAGTCTGTCACACTGCTTCCGTCGAACACGCCATAATTAAATTCATTGACAAATCCGCCAATCCAACCATTTTTTGTCGCAGTTGAACCACGAATCCGCAATTCCTGTTCATGCAGAGCCAATGTGCGAGCCAAGGTTTCAGCTTGTTCTCCGCCGCCATTGCCCGCAACATGTATGGACCTGGCCGCGTCAAAGTCCGACCAGGTTCCCAATAGTGTAGCACATTTTGCTCCGCCAGTGGAATGTGAACATTTTGAACTCGTGTATGTGATTCTGATCTGGAACCATCGGGACTACGTTGGGATATGCCAAACGGAGAGATAGGGATTCTCGGTCCGTTACGATTCCCCCTGTGGCGGAGTTAATAATACCGCGAAAACAGTGTGTTTTGCAAGCGATCGGATTTTTGTTTTCTCATGGTATTGCAGGCTGTCGCAATACCAAACGCCACAAAAACGCCACAAGGAATTTCTCAGGACAGTTCCAAATTTTTTGGTGTGCAGTCGGTTTGTTCTGCAACCGTGAGGAATGAATTCGGCTATCATGTTCGCTTGTTCCGACGAGGAAAAGCCTATGCCGATTGCTTCCAC
>JAJYPG010000120.1 GCA_021795535.1 Planctomycetota bacterium | reverse complement strand
AACTGGAACGAGGCGAGGCCCTTTATGCCGCCAGTTTCCGTAAATCACAACGCCCCCCAAGCAGGTTGGAATGTACAGTATTCTCCATGAGTGGTCAAAGACAAAAGCGAATAATCTTTTTATGTTTCCGGACGTTCGGAATTCACTGTTTGTTTCGCCACGGTTTTCACGCAGTCTTATTATCTCAACGGACGATTCGGCTTCAGACTTTTCCGCCCTGCGGTGCGTTTGGTTGCGGCAAAGAGTTTTTCGCTGCGGCGTATAGGAATATTGCTGTATGCAAACTGGGGAGAGAGGCTTAGGCGTGTTGGGTGGTTTTACTGATTCAGGCGGGTTTGCCGCGATGTAGTGTAGTGGGTGATGTCCGGGGGAATGCCGGATGGGCTGCGATCTGCGAAAGTATCAGATCGCCCGCGACCGCCCATCGCCAGGCTACTTGGATGGATTTTCGCCGTCTCGTTAAGATAAGTCTTCGGGCAAGCGGCAGAAATTTGGGAAGTGTCTTATGAACAGGGCTGAACCACGCGTCATGCCGCTTATTGCACGCCGCTGGACTCTGCGCGGACAGGTGCAGGGAGTCGGGTTTCGGCCCTTTGTTTATAGACTTGCCCGGCGGCATGAGCTTGGTGGAGCGGTCTGGAATAATTCTCAGGGAGTCATCATAGAGGCACAGGGCGATGCCGAATCACTAAAACATTTTGAAATCAGTCTGAAGATGGAATTACCCGTCCTGGCGCGGGTTGATGAATGTCGGGTTGAATTCATCAACCCGCGCCAAGACCTGCGTGACTTTATCATTGCTCCCACACCAACCCGCCGGTCGCTGGCTGACACTGCCGCTTTTGCAGGCGGAACCGCAGGTGGAGCTGTGGTGACGGTGGATACCGCGGTCTGTCCGGAGTGTCTGCGAGAGATGCGCGATCCGGAAAATGAGCGTTTTGGCCACGGGCTTATTAACTGCACCCAGTGCGGTCCGCGATACAGCATTGTCAAAGAGGTGCCTTATGACCGGTCGAATACCACCATGGTGAAATTCGCCATGTGTGACCGGTGTTACCGCGAGTATGCCAATCCGGGAAATCGGCGGTTCCACGCGCAGCCCATTGCCTGTCCGAATTGTGGACCACAAGTACGGTTGGTTACGGTGCGGGGAAACGTGATTCCAGGCGACGCGATAAAGAGTGCGGCAAGCGCCCTGGCGGCGGGCAAAATTGTGGCCATTAAGGGAATCGGCGGGTTTCATCTCGCGGTACGCTGCGACCAGGCTGGTGCGGTAAGTCGTTTGCGCCGCTTGAAGCATCGTGATGCCAAACCGTTTGCGGTTATGTGTGCGGATGAAAAGGCGGTGGAAGAGCTGGTCTGCCTGAGTGTGGCGGGCTGGCGGATGCTCCGCGATCCGGCGGCACCAATAGTTCTGGCCTCGCGGCGTGCGGAAGCATCCGTGGCGGCGGAAGTGGCTCCGGGAAACAACCGGCTGGGGGTGATGCTGGCCTACACGCCGCTGCACCATCTTTTATTTGACGCATTGCGTGATATTCCCAATGCCCCGCGTTCCCTGATTATGACCAGTGGCAATGTGCAGGATGAGCCGCTGGTGATTGACAATGCCGAGGCTCAAACGCGCCTGGCGGATTTGTGCGACGCGATTCTGGAACACAACCGCCCGATTGAACGATGCGTTGATGATTCTATATATATGGATATGGCGAGGGGGTTTCCACTGCCCATTCGCCGGTCGCGCGGCTTTGTACCCGCACCACTGGACTTGCCGGTGGTGGCGACGGAAATGGGCTTATGTGTGGGCGCGGAACTGAAAAACACGGTAGCGCTGGTACACGGGTGTGAGGCGATGGTGAGCCAGCACCTGGGCGACATCACGCATCCTTTGGCCTATGACAACTTCAAGCAGGCGATTGGCGATCTGGAAAAACTCTTTGGCAACCGACCCCGCTGGATCGCCCACGACCTGCACCCCATGTATGTCAGCACAGGTTATGCGCGGGCACGCGCAGCGCGGACCGGCGTGCGCTTGATTGGCGTTCAACATCATCATGCCCATGCGGCGGCACTTATGGGAGAGCACAATCAACAGAGTGATATTCTGGCCGTGGTGTGCGATGGCACCGGCCTGGCACCGGATGGAAGTTCGTGGGGCGGCGAATTGCTGGTGGCGGGTTTACGAGACTACCGCCGTTTGGGAGGGCTTGCACCATTGATGTTGCCCGGCGGCGACCGCGCCGCACGCGACATTCGGCGTTGTGCCTTTTCCGCGGTCTATCAGGCCATGGGGGAGGATGCCCTCAAAGCACCGTTGGTACAGGCCCTTTTCCCCGATGCCCGGGAATCCGCCATGCTGCATACCATGATGCACCGCGGTGTGGGACTCGTGAAAAGCAGTGGCACCGGGCGATTGTTTGACGCATTGGCGGCTCTGTTGGGATTGGCGAAAGAGAACAGTTTTGAGGCCCAGGCGGCAATGTCAGTACAGGCCGCGGCCGACGTGGCCGCCGACCGCGATGCACCGGCACTGACCACCGCCTGGGCTGTTTTGAAAAAAGAGGATGGGTTGGAGATAGACCTGCGCAAGTTCTGGCGGGAAACGTTGGCGGCGATTTCCTCCGGCATGCCCGCGGCGCAAATAGCCTGGTGTTTTCATGAGGCACTGGCACAGGCGTGGACCGCGCTGGTGATAGAGGGCGTTTTGCAGACGGGAATTAAGACCGTGGGGCTAACCGGTGGCGTGATGGCCAATGCCCGTCTGGCCAATCGACTGGTGGAACTGTTGGAAGCAAAGGGGCTGGCGGTTTTGCAACATCGGCTGGTTCCGACGGGCGATGGGGGAATCTCCTACGGACAGGCCGTGGTGGCCGCGGCGCTCCATGCGGCCAACGCGACAGGTGGGCCAACAGCTGTGATAAACATTCAGGGCAAGAATTTTTAGAAGGAGACACCCCATGTGTCTTGCGGTACCGGCAAAATTGATTCGCTTGAACGGTGACAATGGCACCGTTGATCTCCACGGCAATGAATTGCCGGTCAACACGCAGCTTACACCGGGTGTGCAGGTTGGCCAGTGGCTGCTGGTACACGCGGGCTTTGCCATTGAACGAATAGACGAGCATGAGGCCCGGCGCACGTTTGCGACCATTCGCGATTTGGAGCAGGCGGGCGGAGATGGAGAAGCGCAATGAAAACGAAGGTTATGAATGCATCGCCCATGAAAATGCCGACAAAAAACGAGCCAAATGCAAAAATACCCATGCCCTTGAAGCCGCATAATGACATTCGGCAACTGGTTTCGCGGCTGAAGACCGCCGCTTTGCGGGTGGATCGTCCGTTGGCATTTATGGAAGTGTGCGGCACACACACCATGAGTGCATTTCGTTGCGGGCTTAAAAGTGTTCTGCCGGCCAATGTGCGCCTGATAAGCGGCCCGGGTTGCCCGGTCTGCGTGACCGCACAAAGCGATATAGACCTTATGGTGGAAGTGGCCGGGCGCGACAACGTAACACTTTGCACTTATGGTGACATGCTGCGTGTGCCGGGGCGGCGCGGAAGCCTGGAGACCGCTCGCATGGCCGGGGCCGATGTCCGGGTGATCTATAGTTCACTTGATGCGCTGGCTCTGGCGGAAAAAGTGCCGGGCAGAGAGGTCGTTTTCGCGGCCGTTGGATTTGAAACCACGGCTCCCGCAACAGCGGCGGCCATTCTGGAGGGGAGCCGTCGGGGTGTGCGAAACTTTTCGGTATTGGCAAGTCATAAACGGATAATTCCCGCCATGCGTGCCCTGCTCGACGCGGCCCCAACCACCGGACTGGGCGTGGATGGTTTCATGGCGCCGGGACATGTGTCAGTCATCATTGGTGCGCGGGCTTATGAGCCAATTGTGGCGGAATATCGGAAATCCTGTGTGATTGGCGGCTTTGAACCGCAGCAGATGCTGGCGGCTCTGGCCGACCTGACCGAGCTGGCGCTGGCCGGGCGCAACGCCTTGATTAATCAATATCCGGAAGTGGTGCGTGCGGATGGAAATCCGGCGGCGCAGAAATTGCTGGCGGACATTTTTGAGCCATGCAAAGCCCGCTGGCGCGGCCTGGGCGCAATGGACGAAAGCGGCCTGCGCGTGCGGCCAGCCTATTTGCAGTTTGATGCCCGCGCACGATTTGCGCTTGAGCAGCCACAAGAAAACGAGCCGCGGGGTTGTATTTGCGGCCAGGTAATAAGCGGCCTGGCGGAGCCGTATGAATGTAAATTATTCGGCAAAGTCTGCACACCAATAAATCCCATCGGTCCTTGCATGGTCAGTTCCGAAGGGACTTGCGCGGCCTGGTTCAAATATGGGTGTGGCGGCGGACAGCCCGCACAACAGCCCGCACAACAGGAGGTTATGCCATGACGCTTTCAACAACAACCTCAAGCAGCCAAAAAACGTCGGATGTTGATGCTTTGACGGGCAGGTCGTCATGCGTGGCGCTGGCCCATGGCGGCGGCGGACAACTCACTGACCGGCTGATTCAGGATATGGTTCTGCCACGGCTCAACAACACCGTGCTGGGTAATTTGCTGGATGCGGGAATTGTGGGCCGCGGATCCGGGCGCATGGCCCTGACGATAGACAGTTATGTGGTTCAGCCGCTGTTTTTTCCGGGCGGAGATATTGGCCGACTGGCGGTTTCCGGTACGGTAAACGATCTGGCGGTAAGCGGTGCTGAGCCGCTGGGGCTGGCACTGGCCATGATTCTGGAAGAGGGGTTGGAGACTAAAACGCTGGAGCGTGTGCTGGATTCGATTCAGGCAACGGCGGAAGAGGCGGGCGTGGCTGTAATTACCGGCGATACCAAAGTTGTGGGGCGCGGTCAGGCCGACGGAATGTACCTGATAACCGCAGGCATGGGGCGGGTTCCGGCGGGTCACAATTTGCATCCATCGCGTGTGGCTCCGGGCGATCTGGTGATTGTGAGCGGCAGCGTGGGGGAACACGGCCTGGCGGTCATGCTGATGCGTGACATGCCGGAAGTGAAAAGTGTCTTGCGCAGCGATGCGGCCCCATTAAACGTGATGATATCGGATGTGCTGCGGCATACGCCGGAAGTGAAATTCATGCGTGATCCAACACGAGGCGGCCTGGCGGGCATGGCGGCGGATTTGGCGCGGCAAAGCGGACGGCATGTGGTTTTGGAAGAGGCCCTGATTCCGGTGCAGCCCGAAGCCCTGCATGCTGCCGCAATGCTGGGACTGGACCCCTTGGAGGTGGCCAATGAGGGGAAAGTGGTGCTGGTGGTGTCTGCGGAAAAATCGGAAACGGTTTTGGAAACACTGCGGCGGCATCCGGCCGGATTGGCGGCCTGTGTGATTGGGCATATCGGGGAGCAGACCGACGGGATATGTGAAATGTGGACCAGCATTGGCGGACGGCGTGTGGTGCAAAAACCTTATGGAGAACAGTTGCCGCGAATTTGTTGAATAGAGAATAATTC
>JAJYPG010000119.1 GCA_021795535.1 Planctomycetota bacterium | reverse complement strand
TTGAAGAAGGCCCCGCAGCGGCCGCGCTGGAAATCCTCCGTCATCGCCTGGAGATTAACGCTCGGGTTATGCGCGACGGCAAATGGCTCCCGGTATCCGCCCGTGATCTGGTACCCGGTGATTGTATTTATCTACGTATGGGGGACATGGTTCCCGCGGATGCCCATCTGATTCAAGGCAATATAGAAGTTGATCAGTCGGCTTTAACCGGCGAATCCGCCCCGGTTGAGCTTGCACCGGGTGGCGATGCCCGTTCCGGCTCGGTGGTCAAACGTGGTGAGGCGGCTGCGGAAGTCACAGCTACCGGTGCCAAAAGCTTCTTTGGCAAAACTGCGGAACTGGTGCGTGGTGCCAAAACTGTCGGCCACATGGAACAGATTATTTTTTCCATCGTCAAATATCTTGTGATTATGGATGTCACGCTGGTGGTGATTATTTTGATCTATGCCTTTGCCATGGGCATCGCCTGGTTTGTTATTTTGCCTTTTGCCCTGATCCTGCTGGTGGCCTCCGTACCCGTCGCGCTTCCCGCCACTTTTACGCTGGCGCAGGCCACTGCTTCACTGGAAATGGCAGCCAACAATGTGCTGGTGACGCGCCTGTCGGCCATTCAGGAATTGGCCAGCATGCAGCAGTTGTGTTGCGATAAAACCGGCACGCTGACGCTCAACGAACTGGCGCTGGAAAAAGTTCAAGGCCTCAATGGTGCCACCGAACCGGACGTGCTGGCATTTGCCGCGCAGACGTGTGATGCCGGCACCCAAGATCCCATTGATATGGCCATTCTAAAAAAATATCAGGAGAATCCCGTTGCGGCATTCCATTGGAAGCGGCAAAAATTAATCCCCTTTGATCCCGCTACCAAACGGGCCGAAGCGGATTTGGAGATGGATGGTAAAAAAGCCCATGCCATGAAAGGCGCACCGGTTACATTGGTTGCCTTGTGTAAAAATGCGGAGGATGGCTTGAAACAAGCGGATGCCTTGGCGGCCCAGGGCAATCGTGTGATGGCAGTAGCCGCACAAACCGATGGCGAACTAAAGCTCATAGGTCTGCTTTCTCTACGCGATCCGCCTCGCCCGGAATCGCAAGACACTATTGCGAAGCTGCAAGCCTTGGGAATCCGCGTGCGAATGGTCACGGGAGACGGCCAAACCACCGCGCAAGCCATCTCCACACAACTCGGCATTGGAAGCAAATCGGCGGATCGTTCAGCCATTGAAAAGGGACAGCTTGACGCCGATGTTTTCGCCGGCGTCTTTCCGGAAGACAAAATTGCCTTGGTCCGGCAGCTTCAACAGCGCCATATCATTACCGGAATGACAGGGGATGGCGTCAATGATGCCCCGGCACTCAAGCAGGCGGAAGTTGGTATTGCGGTATCCAACGCCACGGATGTTGCCCGTTCCGCAGCCAGCCTGGTACTTACCAAACCGGGAATTTCCCACCTGATCGACGCGGTTAATATTGGCCGCAAGGTATATCGCCGCATGCTTACCTACACCACCAACAAAGTCTCCAAAACCATTCAAGTGGCATTGTTTCTGAGCCTGGGTTTGCTGATAACCGGCTCACTGGTCACCACGCCACGGCTGGTGTTACTACTGCTGTTTGCCAATGATTTTGTCAGCATGTCCCTGGCTGGTGATCGCGTTACGCCTTCACCCCATCCGGATCGCTGGAACATCCGCATTCTAATGTGGTCCTCCGCCGTGATCGCCGTCGCCTGGCTCTTGTACTGCTTCGCGGTGTTCTATGTTGGCCGACATTTCCTGCCTTTGCCAGCCACGCAAACACTG
This sequence comes from Planctomycetota bacterium, assembly GCA_021795535.1. The sequence continues at coordinate 3,735 of JAJYPG010000119.1, read as the reverse complement.
GTCTTTCTGGCCTTGGTATTCAGTGGTTTGGCCACGGTGTATCTGGTGCGTGAAACCGGTGCCTTCTGGAAATCCCGACCAGGAACATTTTTACTGTGTGCCACCGCCGGAGATGTGATGGTGGTTTCCGCAATGGCCATCTTTGGAATATTGATGACCCCGGTGCCCATCACAATGGTGCTGGGGTTATTGGCCGCCACTATTGTCATGATGTTCCTGTTGGATACCGTTAAGAAGCCGCTGCTCCGCCACCTCGCTGGTACGTGACAAAAATATGCGAGGCACTTGCATCGCCATGAAAAATACCATTGTTCCATGTTGAAATTATCCGCCTGCTGCGGGTACCTGCTCGTGTAGTGTGCCATTGGGACGAAGCGCCTCGTTACCCGACAGCAAATAAACGCCCATGGCCGCCAGCATCAATAGCAGTGCGGTCCAGAATCGCCAATCACGGTGCATCCGTTTCCAGTAGGGAACGGCGGAATTTCCGACAGAATGCTGGTGTTCCTTTTCATGTTCTTCTCTGGTGTGCTGATGATTATGTGGAAGTTTATGCATAGGTGCCCCTTTCAGTAAAGTTCAGATCTGCTTGGTCGCGCCTCGGTTGCTGCGATGAATCATCGGTTCCATACATAATGTGAACTCCATTCACTGCTGCCACCGAATATATGCGGCTTCCAGAGGGACAACTGCTGCATCGCTGCACGGAATCACGCGGACTGTAAAATCAGTTGTCGGTCTTTTTGTTGAAAATTTCGTTGTATAGACATACCCGCTGGCAATCGGGCTGCCTCGCGTCATCTCCTGGCGTACGGCGCGGACCATGTTGAGGCCGTTGGCATAAAGCTCCACTTTTACCGCGTTACTATCCAGATCGCCTAGATAAACTTCGGTGGCAAATTCCTGCTGATCTCCCATCGCTTGCATTTTCAATTTACCAAGATGGACGGCATTCCACTTTTGTTGTAACGCGGCCTGCCATTCCATGAACTTTTTACCGCCAGCGCCTTTAACCGCTGATCGGTCACGATAGGCGATAGCTGCTGGCAGATAATATCGCTCGGTATATTCACGTACTACTCTGCCGGCTGAAAACCGTGGCGTGAGCTGTGCCATACTTTCACGCATTCGCTTTACCCATGCCATTGGAATTCCAATTTTACCATAATTATAAAATTCCGGAATAACTTCGCGTTCCAGTCGGTTGTAAAGTGCATTGGCTTCGACAGCATCCCAATCGGAATCGTCGCCACGTTCCTGGCCATCACCCAGTGCCCATCCGACTTCCGGCGTGTAGGCTTCCGCCCACCACCCATCCAATTCTGAAAGATTAATTCCGCCATTGACCAGCACCTTCATGCCACTGGTTCCACATGCTTCCCATGGGCGTCGTGGCGTGTTGAGCCAGACGTCCACGCCGCCCACGAGTTGTTCCGTCAAAAGCATGTCGTAATCACATAAAAATGCGGCATGGGGCCGAACATCGGGCCGCCAGATAAACTCCACCCATTGGTGGATCAGGTCCTGTCCGGCCTGGTCTGCGGGATGTGCCTTGCCAGCCAGAATAATCTGCACAGGATACTTCGAATTGGTCAATAGCCGCACCAATCGTTCCGGGTCATGCAGCAGCAGATTAGGCCGCTTGTATGTGGCGAAGCGGCGCGCAAAACCGAGCGTTAAAATGTGGGGATCAAACAATTGTCTGACTCGGTCAATTTCTTCCGGCGACCCTCCGGTTGCGGCTAACTGCCGTGTTAGACGTTGGCGAGTAAATTCAATCAAAGTTCGACGGCTTGTGTTGCGCATCTCCCATAAGCGCTCTGCGGGAACCTTGCGAATGTTTTGTTCCATTGTTTCGCAGGCGCCATTCCAGCGGTCTTTGCCACAGGTCTGAGTCCAAAATGCGTCTGCGGCGGCCGAATCCCAAGTGGGAACATGAATACCGTTGGTGACATGACCTACTGGCACTTCATCTACCGGCCACCGGGGAAATAGCGGAGCGAATATTTGACGGCTTACTTGTTCATGCAACTGGCTTACCGCATTAATGGCCCCGCTGCCACGAATGGCCAGATAGGCCATGTTAAAGCTTTCTGATGGGGCATCAGGATGCTGTCGACCCAGGGCCAGAAGATCATGGAGAGTAATCCCCAGCTGTTGTGTGTACTTGCCAAGGTATTGCTTGATTAATTCAGGCGCGAATCGATCAAAACCCGACGCGACCGCGGTATGTGTAGTGAAAAGATTACCCACTCTGGTGGCGGCCAGGGCGTGGGCAAAAGGCACGTCTGATTCGTGCATGAAGCTGCAGGCTCGCTCCAACACCGCCAGTGCCGCATGACCTTCATTCAGATGACAGACCTCCGGCTTGAGTCCCAAGGCATTAAGCAAACGCCAGCCGCCAATTCCCAGAACAATCTCCTGTTTCAGTCGCAGTTCCGGACCTCCGCCATAAAGCTGGCTGGTAATGGCCCGGTGTTCCGGAAAATTGGCTAAATCATTGGTGTCCAGTAAATAGAGTCTGACTCTGCCGATTTGTACCTGCCAGGTGCGCAGCCAGACGGAATATCCAGGCAACGCGATTTCCAGCCGCAACCACTCGCCATTGGGTTGCCGCAGTGGCCTAATGGGCAATTGGCCCGGATCGTTAAACGGATAGAGCGCCTGCTGATTACCATTCCGGTCAAGCCCCTGACGGAAATATCCCTGTTGATAGAGCAGTCCCACGCCAATCACCGGCACGCCCAGATCGCTGGCGGCCTTTAGTTGATCGCCAGCTACATTGCCCAGGCCACCCGAATAAATAGGCAATGCTTCACTAAGCATGAATTCCATGCTGAAGTACGCCACACATTTCAGCGGCTGGTTGGCATGATTCTGCTGAAACCATGCCGGCTTTGTGATGGCAAGTGCCCTGGCTGCGGCATAGCTTTTTACCTTTTCACTGAACACGGGATCCGCCTGGAGCTTTTTCAGGTGTTCGCCAGATGCCGCCCTTAAAACCGCCCACGGATTATGTGTTAAATCCCACATTGCCGGATCAATCTCCCGCCAGAGGAAATCGCAACCATGGTGCCAGCACGATCTGATATCCAGCGCCAAGGCGGCCAGTGCATCGAATTCCTCGAATTTAGCAGGCTGATTCATCACATTATCCTTAACATACGACGATATAAAGGCCTGTTTACAGTTTATTTCCTGTCCGCCGCTTCGTTGCGTATCTCCTTTTCCGCCTGCCGCCAGTCTTCCTCCGCGTGGCCGTCGTGATGGCCCTGCTTTTCATAAATATTATAAGCTCGCCTGGCGATTTGGAGCGGCATGTCTGAACTCGCTGCGGAGCGAAGTTGTCTTGCGCCTTTGGAAAATTCCAAAACCCGATAAGCCAGCAACTTCACGCGATCCGTCACCAAGAACCACACCAGAGCATAACCCCAGACGAAGCCGGCCCAGCCCCAGCCCAAAGGTGCCATAAAAACGCCATAAACAGCTATCAGAGTAGCGAGTATTTGCGTGCCCAGGACCGCCATCCATAATATCCGTGCCGGGCGGACCGACCAGAATGGACCGCGCGTGCGTGCCAAAAAAATGGTCAAATGCCCCGCCACGGAAAGCATCAGGTACATGAGCGTCTGAATGCGGGCGTGATCCAGTTTATAAATCCGGTCGCTCAGGTAAAACAATCCAAATGCCGCCACCGGACCGATCAGCCCCAGCACCGTGGAAATGCCCAGCACT
>JAJYPG010000118.1 GCA_021795535.1 Planctomycetota bacterium | reverse complement strand
AAAATTAGCTACGGATAACGAGGATGCCGAAAGGAGACTTAAAGAACACATTAAGAAACTCCTAGACGAGTTATATAAAGAAACAATTTCTAAAGTTAACGGTAAAAGTGGGTTATCTAAAGTATACTTCGATTTCTTTTTTATTCCAACAGGCGATGTGACTCAGTTTAGACACGATTTCTATCAAATAATACATGGGGTGCCGTACAAAAATGCCAGCACACCATATTGATCTCGGCCCGGAACAGGATTCCACGCCTGCGTGGTGAAAAAATGCCAGCCTATTTGCCCCAAAGCCATCCATGAACCGTGAATCAGCACGGCAAAAATGGTCAACAGAATCGCCATGGTCAGCAGAACGCCACCGAGGGCCAATCCCCAGGCGGCTTTGTCCAGCAGCCTGCGCCAGCCTTTCTGCTCGGCATACACGAGAGGCTCTTCCACTGAAGGTAATGGGGGTTGTTTTGTTGGACTGGTGTTCACGTCATATTTTTCCACGCTTATGACACCTGTTAAACCTTATTTTTCAAAGCGACAGGGAGTCCCCGTCCAAAGTGGAAACGGGGACTCCCATGGGTTGTTCACTTGTAATCCGCGCATGAGACCGTCCATTAAAGAACGGAAGCAAGCCAACGGACTAATCCAGAGACTGACCCTTCCAGGTCACCTTGGACAACTCGGCGAGCACTTTTTTACGCATCGTCGAGCCAAGCTTGATATACTGCATACTCTTGGCGTATTTCTGGCCCTTGGTGAGCACCCAGTGAATGAATTCAACCGTGGCACGGGCTTTCGGCTTGCTCATGTAGCCCAGATCGCGGTCAATGATCAGATAGGTAAAACCGGAAATCGGATAAGCCTTGCGACCGGACGGATTGATGATCGGCAGGCGGAAATCCGCGGGAAGATTGGCCACAACAGCCTTCTGCGCGGCGATAACGGAAGGAATGGATGGGCGAATTTTGCGGCCATCGCGGTTGATCAGTGTGGCCGTGGGGAAATGCCCCATAATGGCATAGGCATATTCCAGGTAACCCAGTCCGCCGATGGTTTTTTCAATCAGAGCGGCGACACCGGGGTTGCCTTTGCCACCACGGCCAACCGGCCACTGCACAGAGGTGGACTGTCCAACCTTGGTGTTCCAGGCGGGACTGACCTTGCAGAGATAGCCGGTAAAGATATAAGTGGTTCCGGAACCATCCGAGCGATGTGCCACCAGAATATGCAGATTCGGCAGTTTCACACCGGGGTTGAGTTTGGCAATTTCCGGAGCATTCCAGCGGGTAACCTTGCCCAGGTAGATGTCGGCAATGAGTTTGCCGTTCATTACCAGCGGCTTGTGGATCATGGGGAGGTTGTAGCTCATGACTTCCGGCCCGGCCACTTCCGGCAGATGCAGGACATGCCCGCCCGCAGAGGCGATCTGAGAATTGGTCATTGCGGCGTCGGAACCACAAAAGTTGATGGTCTTGTTAATCAGACCGTTGATGCCACCACCGGAACCGATCGGTTGATAGTCCACCTTGATGTCGGGGTGAGAGGCCATGAATGCGGGAATCCATTTTTTAAGCATGATAGGCGCGACAAACGTCGAACCAGCACCCTGAATTTCCACAGCCTGGGCGGTGGAGGCGACCCCCACACAGACCAATGCCGCAACCGCTGCGGCGAGAATACCATTACGAAGAGCTTTGAACATAACGATGTTCCTTTCCTTGTTTTTTCAATACCATCGGTCGGAACTCCCGAACCTGTCACAGTGTTGAAACAGACTCCTGACGCGTGATATTGGAACACCACGGCATTAAGCCGCTGTTAAGCCGCCGATAATTTTCCGTAAGCCATGCAATGAAATGTCTATACACAAATATGAATAAAACAACGCAAAGCGCAATATCCACCCAGGATCACGGGAATTGGCCGGAAAGCCAGACCTGATTCGCCATGGACGTCCACCGGGTGTTGCCGCTCAGCCGAATTGTCCGGTTACATAACCCAGCGTTTGCTGATGTTCAGGATTATGGAACAGTTTGTCGGTAGGTCCTGATTCAATAAGTCTACCCATGTAGAAAAATGCGGTATTATGGGCCACGCGCACGGCCTGGTGCATGTTGTGCGTGACAATCACGATGGTGATGGTTTTGCCAAGTTCGTTAATCAGGCATTCGACCGTCTTGGTGGCAATGGGGTCCAGGGCCGAGCATGGCTCATCCATCAACAGCACATCGGGGTCAACGGCAATGGCGCGGGCGATGCACAGCCGCTGCTGCTGTCCGCCGGAAAGCGAAAGAGCCGAAACATGCAGACGGTCCTTCACCTCTTCCCAAAGCCCCGCCAAGCGCAGGGATTTTTCAACTTTCTCTGCTATAACGGCTTTGCCTCGCACGCCGTGAATCCGCAGCGGATAGGCGACATTTTCATAGATGCTTTTGGGAAATGGATTGGGCTTCTGAAACACCATGCCGGTGCGTTTGCGCAGTTCCATCACATCGGTGCGCCGATCGTAAATATCCGCACCGTGAATTTTAATGGTTCCCCGCACATGGCAATTCCGAATCAGATCGTTCATACGATTAAAACATCGGAGAATAGTGGATTTTCCGCAACCGGACGGACCGATGAAAGCGGTCACTTCGCATTGGGCGATACGCAGATTTAAATCATGCACCGCTTTGCCCTTGCCGTAATAGACCTCCAGATTGTCCACCTCAACGGCATAACGGGTCTGCTTGCGCATCGCCTCTGGTGCGGCAATGCCTGCAGCCGAGATATGCCGTTGCGAATATCCTGATTCTGTGGCAACTGGTGGTGTCATATCAGTTCCTCCGATGGTAAATCGGTTGTAATGGGCGACCAATCATCCGCTGTTAAACAGTATGACCGGAGAAAATTTATCCACAAGCATTTTCCCCCATTTTTATACATGTTAGCGCAAGTTTAGCGGAATGCTTGCCGATTATTAGCGCCACGCTTACATTACGCGCGTAATGACGGTGGGAATCTAACATTCGCCCCGATGAATTTTTGGCGAGCCATATCTTCCTGCACCACCGCACAGGCCTCCGGTTTTCCGAAGCCGGCTGAAACGGTAAATTTATCTTGACCTTTAACCTTACCCTGTTCTCCATATCTGGCCGATAAAACAACCAGGGATGGTACTGTGGCGAAACGTCCGGGCTTGATTGTTTGGGCTATGCCTTCGTACAATTCCTTGGGATAGGAATATCCCGCCCGAAATGGGCTGACAGGAGTATTGTATGTACGAACGTTTCACAGATCGCGCCCGCAAGGTTATGGCGCTGGCCAATCAGGAGGCGCAGCGCTTCAATCATGAATATATCGGGACGGAGCATATCCTTCTTGGGCTGGTCAAGGAAGGCTCAGGCGTGGGAGCCACGGTTCTGAAAAATCTTGACATTGACCTGCGCAAGGTTCGTCTGGAAGTGGAAAAACTGGTGAAAAGCGGTCCCGATATGGTCACCATGGGCCGCCTTCCCCAGACACCACGCGCCAAGAAAGTGATTGAATACGCCATTGAAGAAGCCCACAATCTGGGCCACAACTATGTTGGCACCGAACACCTGTTGCTGGGCCTGCTGCGCGAACGTGATGGCGTGGCCGCACAGGTTCTTATGAATCTGGGCCTGAAGCTTGAGGAAGTCCGCGAGGAAGTTCTCAACCTGCTTGGCGCCGGCGTGGAATCCGAGGGGGCCGCCACCGGAACCACGGAAAAAAGCGACGCGAAGACCAAGTCGCGCACGCCCGCCCTGGATTCCTTCGGGCGCGACCTGACCGAACTTGCCCGTGAAAGCGCCCTTGACCCGGTCATTGGCCGGAGCAACGAAATTGAGCGTGTCATTCAGATTTTATGTCGCCGCACCAAAAACAATCCGGTCCTCCTTGGCGAGGCCGGCGTGGGCAAAACCGCCATTGTGGAAGGCCTGGCCCAGAATATAATTTCCGGAGATGTTCCAGAAATTCTTCTCGACAAACGCATTGTCGTTCTCGACCTGGCCATGATGGTGGCGGGCACCAAATACCGCGGTCAGTTTGAGGAACGCATCAAGGCTGTTATGAACGAAGTCCGCCGCGCCCGTAATGTGATTCTCTTCATTGACGAATTGCATACGTTGGTTGGCGCCGGCGGAGCCGAAGGCGCTATTGATGCCAGCAATGTGCTCAAGCCCTCTCTGGCGCGCGGCGAAATTCAGTGCATTGGCGCTACCACACTGGATGAATACCGCAAATATGTGGAAAAAGACGGCGCTTTGGAACGCCGCTTCCAGACCGTGGTGGTCGAACCGCCCAGCAAAGAGGAAACCGTTGAAATTCTCAAGGGCCTTCGTGACCGCTACGAGGCGCACCACCGCGTGCAGATAACCGAAGAGGCCATCCGTTCCGCCGTGGAGCTTTCCACCCGCTACATCACCGGGCGATGCCTGCCCGACAAGGCCATTGATGTCATTGATGAGGCCGGTGCCCGCGTGCGGCTAAAGAGCATGACCAAACCGCCGAATCTCTCGGAAATTGAGGAACAAATTGAAAGGCTCACCCTGGAAAAGGATGAGGCGGTCAAAAATGCCGACTACGAGCGCGCCGCCGAACTGCGCGACAAGGCCGAGGGCCTGCGCCGCAAAAAAGATGAGGAACAGCGCAAGTGGCGTGAACAGGCCAAGGAAGTGGATGGCGTTGTGGATGAAGAGGTCGTGGCGGAAGTTGTCAGCCGCATGACCGGTGTTCCGCTGACCCGGCTGGAAAAAGCCGAGGCATCCCGCCTGCTGGAATTGGAAGCGGAATTGCACAAGCGCGTAATCAGCCAGGATGACGCCATCAAGGCCGTTTCGCGGTCCATTCGCCGCGCGCGATCGGGGCTTAAGGATCCGAATCGTCCGATGGGGACATTCCTGTTCCTTGGGCCTTCAGGCGTGGGAAAAACCCTTCTTTCCAAGGCGATTGCCGAATTCCTCTTCAGCAACGAGGCATCGCTTATTCAGATAGACATGTCTGAATACATGGAAAAACACAATGTCAGCCGTCTGGTCGGCGCGCCTCCGGGCTATGTCGGCTATGAAGAGGGCGGACAGCTTACCGAACGCATCCGCCGCAAACCTTACGCCGTTGTGCTGCTGGATGAAATTGAAAAGGCCCACCCCGATGTTTTCAACATGCTCCTTCAGATCATGGAGGAAGGTCGCCTGACCGACAATGTCGGACGCGTTGTTGATTTCAAAAACGTCATTCTTATCATGACCAGCAACATAGGCGCGGACCTGATCAAAAGCGGCGGCATTCAAGGCTTCGGCTATGGCAACCGTGATATTGAAAAAACCTTTGAATCCATGAAAAAAGGGTTACTACGCGAGGTGGAAAAGTTCTTCCGACCGGAATTCATCAACCGTCTGGATGACACCATCATCTTCCGACCGCTGAGCCGCGAGAATCTTTACAGCATTATTGATATTGAAATCAAGAAGGTCACGCGCCGCCTGGTGGAACAGGGCATCAACCTTGAGACAACCTCCGCCGCCCACGACTTTT
>JAJYPG010000117.1 GCA_021795535.1 Planctomycetota bacterium | reverse complement strand
CTTTCCGCACGGGAATACGCAATTTTAGAATATCTGTCGCTGCGGCGCGGGCAGGTGGTTTCGCGGAGTGAGATATGGGAACATGTTTATGATCAAAACGCCACGCTGGAAAGCAATGTTGTTGATGTGTTTATAGGGCTTTTAAGAAAAAAAATAGAGGTCGCCGATGGCCCACGCATTATTCAAACCCGACGCGGCCAGGGCTATCTCATTGAGTAATAACAGATGACTTCCATTCGACGCAACATCATGCTGGGCAGTGGTCTGACCACGGCGTTTCTTATGGCCGCACTTGGGGTATTTCTCTATCTGCTGGTCAGCCGCAGCCTTGACCGGCAGTTCAGGCTTCTGCTTTCCAGCCATTTGGCTTCAGTGGTAAGCGCTTTGGATATTGGCGATGGTGGACATGTGACGCTGGATTCCACGCAGGATGCGCTAACCGGCGTAAACTTCAATTTACTGCCACGCTTTGTGCAGATATGGAATATCAATGGAGATGTGGTTTATAAAAGCCCCGGTCTTGTGGGGTATTCCCTTGAGTTCAACCGGCCTGCGGGTGGACGCGTTCTATACAGTCAGATGCGACTGCGCGATGATTTTCATTTGGGTGAAGCACTGGCGCAGGTTCGCATCGGTGCGGGTGAGCATGATTATCAAAGTGGTGAACCGGGAAAGCCGGGTTCGCACCGATCCGACAAAAAGAATTTCTACATCGTTGCCGTGGCTCATTCGCTGGAGCGGCTCAACGACACCAAGGCTATCCTGGTCGGGGCTTTGGGGTTGGGTTGTGGCGGAGCGGCGCTGCTATCCGTTATTTCCCTCGTTATTATTGTTTCACGCGGTCTGGCACCTGTGCGGCTGATCGCGGCAAACATTGGCGCGGTGGGAACGACCAACCTTTCAGATCGTCTCGCCACTCAGGGCGTACCGCGGGAACTTACGCCAATTGTCCAGCGTCTCAATGAACTTCTGGCTCGCGTGCAAAACGCATTTACGCGAGAAAAGCAGCTTACCGCGGATATTGCCCATGAACTCCGCACACCCATCGCCGGTTTACGAACCACGCTGGAACTGGCGGATAAACGTATTCGTGCCACCGATGAATACCAGCAATGTGTGCAAAGTTGCCTGGGTGTAACGCTGCAAATGCAGGCTATGGTGGAAAATCTGCTGACACTCTCACGTCTGGAAAGCGGCCATACAACCTTCACTGACACGTCTCTGCGGGTAGACCAAATGGTTGAGGAATCGGTTCAGGAATTTTCCCGTAATATTCAGTCGCGTGAATTGAATCTGGTGCGCGGACATTGGAGTGAATGTGAAATTAAAGCCGCTCCAGGCGCGGTGCGACTGGTTGTCCGGAATTTGCTGGACAATGCCGTAAGCTATACGGACTATGGCGGAACGGTGAAAATGGAACTTGAAGCGGAGCCAAAGGGCGTGCGGCTGCGTATCGGCAATACCGGCAGTGGCATAGCGATGGAGAATTGTGATCGGGTGTTTGAACGGTTCTGGCGCGGCGATGCGGCGCGAACACAAAGCGGTCTGCATGCGGGACTTGGCCTTTCGCTGGCCAAAAGAGTACTGGACGCCACCGGCGGGACGGTGCGGGTGGATTCGGAGGTAAATGGATGGTTTCGCGTGGAGGTGTTTTTTCGGGATATGTCAGAGCATGAAAATGGATGATTCCATAAAGTATGTGTGCAGGCTGTTTTACCAGAAGGCATTTATTGGGTACGCCGGATTGTTGGGGCGTGCGAATCTGATGGGTATTTTCCTGATTGCCGGCTGCCAGAGTTATCATGCCAAACCCCTTACCGAGGCGAGCGTGGACAAGGCCCTGCGGGTACCCGCCTGGAAAATATTGCGGAAACGTGCGGCGCATTTTGCGGCCATTGCCATTAAACCGTTGCGTCTGCAACCGCGACATGGACTGCGGCCATCCGAGGCGGCCATTATTGCCGTTCTGATAAATCCTGATCTGCGTGCTTTGCGCGACACACGCGGCGAGGCTTCCGCACAGTTGATGCAGGCGGGAATTCTGCCCAATCCGCAGCTTTCCGAATCCACGGATTTAGTCTCCGGAGGTTTTACCCAAGGCACTTTCAACGCGTATGGCATAGGTCTGGATTGGAATATTGCCCGCCTGATTGACCGACAGGCCCGCGTCGCCGCCGCGCGATACCACCGCGGACAGATCGACCTTCAGATTGCCTGGCGCGAATGGCAGGTTGCGATGGCCGCGCGACTCGCTGTTTATAATTTGGCGGTGGCCATGGCGCAGAAACGCCAAGCGGTTCTGGCCGCAGCGGAATTGGCCAAGGGTTACGCGATAGCCCATAAAGCATACCGTGCCCGTCTCTCCACCGTACTGGAATACAATGCGGCGCGGGCAGCCAGCCAGCAGGCTGATTATCTGATTCTTAAGTTGAACCAGACCATGACGCTCCAGCGTCTGGCGCTGTCCCGAATTATGGGCGTGCCACCCAATACGCCCATTGTGATGAGCCGTCATCTGCGATTGCCGTCACACATTTCGCTTCCGTCCCGGGCAACATTACTGCGCAGGATGCGGAAATACCGGCCCGATCTTCTGGCCCTTCAGCTTGGTTACAAAAGCCAGGAGGAGCGTCTGCGGGCCGCAGTTCTGCGGCAATTTCCCAACATAACGATCGGCTTTCGCCAGGCCAGCGACAATACGAATGTTCACACCACGGGGTTCGGCGCTACCATTGATCTTCCCATTTTTGACCGCAATCAAGGGAATATCGCCATCCAGCGTGCCACGCGTCGGCAGTTGTATGACGCTTATGTCGCCCGTGTATTTGCCGCCCGTTCCAGCGTTGTCGAGGCGGTGGCCAATGTCCATGAACTTACCGGTCAGATTGCCGCACTGAAAAAGTCGGTGCAAAGTCTCAACATGCTCACGAAGCGGTATCGTCAGGCTTTGTTGCTGGGCAATACCGATGTCGTAAGCTACTACACGCTGGTGAAAGAACTGGTAACCCGTCGCATTCGCTTGATTACTCTTAAAGGAGAGTTGGAGCAGAATGTGCTTGCGTTGGAATTGGCCGCCGGGCAATACCTCTGGCACGCGCCGGACAAATCAAACAAACAGGCCGCTCAACCGAGGAGAAAGACACCGTGAAAAAAGCCGTATGGATATTTTCCGCGATGCTGTTGATGGCGGCTGGAATTCTGTTGGGCCGTTTCTGGCCGCGCAAAGATGCGGGGTCCCGCTCGCCAATTGTGGACGTGGCCGATGCGGGAAACCATCGCGGCATTGTCGCCACGGTTAAAACCGTCCCTCTGAAAAAAGGACTGTTGCGTGAATCGCTGGAGGCCTATGGCACCGTAGTAGCGCGTGCCAGCGCCATCGCCAATGTTGCCGTTCCCTTTGAAGGACAGGTTTTACGGGTGCTGGTGTCACGCGGACAAAAAGTCATTCGTGGCACGCCACTTATTCAGATAGAGGCCAGTCCGCATGAAATGCTTTTACTCGCCGAGGCCCGCCGCCAGTTCCGGGCCGCCGCACAGCAACGCGCCGATGTTAAAGCCCGCTTCAAACTCCGCCTGGCCACCCGGCGAGATATGCTTGCGGCCGATCAGGTGGTCGCCCTGTCCACTTTGCGGCTCACAAATCTCAAAACGCGGGGAATTGGAGGTCCGCGTACTATCACAAGCACCCGACTTGGCGTAGTTGCGCGTATTCCCGCCGAGCCGGGGCAGATTGTGCCCGCCGGCGGGCCGCTGCTCCAACTCGTTTCGGCCCATGACATTGAAATTCGTCTGGGCGTTGAACCGGAAGATGCCGTAAGGCTCAAGCCTGGCTACCATCTGACGTTGTTTCCAGTGGGCGAGTCGCGACGAGCCGGGCTGGACGGAACCATCCGACTCGTCACGCAGGAAGTCAATCCCAAGACCAGATTGGTTAATATTTATGTTGCTCCACCGGCAAATTCCGGCCTGCTGCTCGGACAGTTTGTCCGGGCCGGAATTGTTATGGCTTCTCGAATCGGATTGCTGGTTCCCCGTTCAGCGGTGCTGCCGGTGGGTTCCGAGAATATCCTTTTCACAGTACACAAGGGCAGGGCGTGGCGGCATCGGATTCATATTGAATTAGCCACGGATGAAATGCTGGAAATCAGCGGATCTGGATTGGTTGCCGGGGAAGCTGTCGTCGTTAGCGGTAATGCCGAGCTCACCAATGGAATGGCTGTTACTGGAAAATTTATCCCATGAATTTCACCGCCTGGATTCATAATCACACACGCTCCATTCTCTTCATCATTCTGATGCTTGCGCTGGGCGGCATTATGGCGGGCCTCTCGCTGCCTGTATCTCTCTTTCCGCGCGTCAGCTTTCCCCGGATTAAGGTTAATATGGATGCTGGCGACCGTCCCGCAACGCGCATGGCCGTTGCCGTCACCTATCCTGTCGAAAAGGCTTTGCGCCGAATTCCTGGCGTACGCGGTGTGAAATCCACCACCAGCCGCGGCAGTGCGGAAATTGTGGTCAACTTTGCCTGGGGTGGCGATATGGCCCGCGCCCTGCTGCAAGTGAAGGCCCAAATAGAAGGCATTCTCAACAAATTGCCGTCCGGTACCAGCTACCACGCCAAACGCATGGATACCACCAATTTTCCGGTTCTGGGCTACAGCCTGACATCCCGGAAACTTTCACTGGTGCAATTGCGCGACATTGCCCAGTATAAACTCCGCACGCTTCTTACCGCAGTCAATGGCGTGGCCCGAGTTCAGGTGCAAGGTGGGGCGGTGGAGGAATATCGGGTGGTTGTAAATCCAGGAAGGCTGCAATCCTACGGGCTTACGCTGGGTGTGGTATCGCGGGCGCTTTCGACATCCAATGTACTAACGTCCGTCGGTCGTATGGAAGACCACGACAAGCTCTATCTGATTATTTCCGATACCCGATTCAAAAGTCTTCATCAGATCAGTCAGACTATTTTGCGATCCGGCACCAACGGCATTGTCCGTCTGGCCGATGTGGCGCACGTGGAGCGTTCCACCAGGCCACAGTGGGTGAGGGTTACCGCGGACGGCAGGAATGCGGTGCTTCTTCAGGTATTCCAGCAGCCCGGCGGCAACACCGTGCGTATTGCCCATCGAATCAATCAAAAAATCAAAGCGTATCAGCCCAATTTGCCTGCGGGCGTGCATATCTCAAAATGGTATGATCAGAGCCGATTGATCACGGCCTCCGCAGTATCCGTGCGCGACGCCGTCATCGTCGGTGTACTGCTTGCCATTGTGGTGTTGCTGGTATTCCTGAGAAACTGGAAGATTACACTTATCGCGGCGTTGTGTGTTCCGGCGGTTCTTGCGGCCACCATTCTTCTGCTTTATCTACTGCACATGAGTTTCAACATTATGACTCTTGGTGGTATGGCCGCGGCGGTCGGCCTTATCATTGATGATGCGATTGTCATGGTTGAACACATTGTTCGCCGCATTCGTGAAGACCACGGCGCGGACCAACACCAGCGCATCATCATGGCTACGCGTGAATTCACTCGTCCGCT
>JAJYPG010000116.1 GCA_021795535.1 Planctomycetota bacterium | reverse complement strand
CACAGGCCCGTGTGGCCGCTCGTGTCCAGGCGCAACAGCGCGAATTGGAACTTTATCGCCGTTCGCGTAATGTTCCCGGTCTTATAGAACGCGACGCAATTCTGGATGCCACGCTGGCCAATCTTAGCTCCCTTTTAACCAAGGCGCAGATTGATGCCCAGGCTGCCCAGGCAAATTACGAATCCATTAAAAAGCAGGTTGAGAACAATACATTGCAACTGTCCCCGCGTATGCAGGAACTGGTCAATGACGATCCCACGCTGCGCAGCCTGAGCTTGAATCTATTGTCGCTTAAGCAGGAGGTCGCGGTTTCCAAGGCAACCCTTGGCATTGATCATCGCCGTACAATCGCTTTGGAAATTCGTGAAGCCAGTGTGCAAAGGCAAATAGATCGCCTAAGGCAGAAGCTTGAGGTTCGCGCCCGTCTGCAAATGCAGCAGGGGGCTAAATCTCAAGCCGAGCAGGCTATGGCCATAGCGGTTGAAACACGTAATCGCCGCAATGCGAAACGTCGACTCGTTAGCGATTTGGACGATGCTGTCGCCAAATATCGCAACCGTGAGTCTGTGCTGAAAACACAGGAGAAAATGCTCGCCACACTGACCAGTCGGGCGGACCTTTTCAACCTGCGACTCATGCAGAATTCATCGCGTGTGAAATTGCAATATTCCGCCAGCGTTCCGGAAAGCATGGCCTTTCCCAAACTCAAACGATTTCTTGTGCTGGGTCCCATTCTTGGTTTACTTGCCGCGCTTGCGTTGGCCTATCTTCTGGAGCTTACCAACACGCGTGTCCGCACCCCGCGGGACATCAGCGGTATCATGCGCCTTCCGCTTCTGGGTTTTATTCCTGATCATGCGGATGACTCCATGCTCAGCGGCAATCCAATGACCTGCATTCGCACCAGTCCCGCTTCCATGACAGCCGAGTCTTTCCGGCAGATCAGGGGAAGGCTTGCCGTGTTCAACGGTGAAAAGCCTTTACAGACACTGCTGGTGGCCAGTTTTTCGCCGGCGGGTGGGGCTTCCACTGTGGCCAGTAATATCGCCAATGGAATCGCCCTGAGTGAACTTCGTGTT
Organism: Planctomycetota bacterium; assembly: GCA_021795535.1. The sequence goes on along the minus strand of JAJYPG010000116.1, from coordinate 4,514 downwards.
TTGCTGGTTGATGCCAATTTTTACCGTCCTGTGCTTCAGACCGTTTATTCCAACATCCCTGGAGTTGGGCTGGCGGATGTTCTGACGGGGCGCTGCAATCTGGATCAGGCTATTGTGCCTTGCGCAGATTTGCCCACACTACATTTAATGGGTGCGGGGGCACGATCCAAGTCGCCCAATGAAATTACCGAACATCGCGCATTTCCTGATCTGCTTGCGCAGCTCAAGAGTCGCTATGACATGATTATTTTTGATGGTGCGCCGCTTACCTTTGTGTCTGATTCCATTAATCTTGCGGCCAAAGTGGATGGAGTTATTGCGGTGGTGCGTGCCGGACAGATCAGTCGTGGAACGGTTGGCCGCATTCGCGATCAGCTTTCTCAGGTACGAGCTAATCTGGTTGGCATCGTGCTTAATGCGACGCAAAGCTGGAATGCCGGCTACTTCAAGGAAAATTACCGCACCTTTTTTGAATATGCCAACCAAAGCAAACGTCCTGATGCACCCCGGAACTTGCCCTCAGGAAAGGCCTGACGGCATTTGTCCCACGGCAAGCGGGAATTATTCATCGCTGGTATAGCGGCAGGTAATGAAATGGCACGCACAACGCAAGAATCGCCATGGAAGTGGCCAGCACTTTTCCGCCCTGTTGCTCAATTCCATCCGTTGGAATCCAATAACCATTGGAGTTTTGCAGGCGAATAACTTGATTGCGGATATGCGGGTAAATATGTTGCCAGTATTTCCCTCCCAATTGGTTGGCGGCCTGACTGCAGTAATAGACCGCATAAAAATAAAACGGTTCGTTGCGCTGCAGCGGATGAACCATCAGGTAATCGCCACCTGCTATGGCTTGAGGTGAATTGCGCTGCCCCAACAACTCCATTGCCACAATTCCCGTTCCGGTGCGTGCCCGACCAGGTGCACCGCCTGGCTGGTAGGCAAATCCGCCGCTGGGACATGCATCGCGGATTAAAAATTTTATCCCATTTTTGATAGCGTTTTTCGGCACCGCCGCACCCGAATCCGCCGCGCCACGCAGGGCCATGAGTTGCCATCCGGTGCAAGAGACATCCGCATCGTTATTCCACGGCTGATAGCGCCAGCCGCCCGCGAAGACTCCTTGCGTTTTTTTTTGTGCCGCCAGAATAAGCGCTACCGCTCTGGATAAAGCGTGGGACACGCGAGAGCGTTGCGAGTGATTTACCATGCCATATACTTCTGCCAGCATGACCGTGGCGATTCCATGGTCATACATGGTGCCGCCAGGCGGGGCAATGTACCCATTGGGCTGCTGCTGTGTTAAAATCCAGTTGATGGCCCGCGTTATCGTCTGATGGTAGGGACCATGCGCCGGCGTATAGCCGCGAGCCAGAAAAGCCATAACCGCCAGAGAGGTTACTGCGGGTCGATCACTGGGCTGTGGGCACGAAAAACCACCATTTTGCATCTGTTGCCGTGAGAGCCAAAGCAGTCCGCCAGTAATGGCGGCGCGGGCATTCGGCGGAACATGCGAAGGATTCCCGCAAACAGCTCCTGTACCTGAAGCGAGGCCAGATAGGGCGACCAGAATCAGCAACGTCCAGGTACGGTACGAGAATAAACGTTTTAATATGAATTGTTGCATGAATGATTCCATTACCAAAAAAGCTGAACGCCGCTGTCGCCACCCAGCTAGTCCGCCACAGTTCTGTGCATTTTGGCCAATCGCAAATAATAGTCCCGTACCATGCGGCGGTAACCCGCGGGAATATTTTGCCGTGCTGTGTTAAGCAGTTCCTTCTGTCGCAGCGGGCCGAGATTACGCCATTCCGCCGGGCTTATGCCCAGTTCTGTAACCGTCTTGGGTGGTACGCCATTGGCAGGATTGCCTCCGGAGGAACCAACTGGCCGCGATGCCAAACCCTGATTGGCCATTCCCGGAACCGAATTTCCGGTGCTGGGAACCTGATTGTTTTGTTCAGTCTGTCCCGGTTGCCTTGGCTGGCCAGCCTGACCTAATTCTCCTTGCCGCCCTGGTTGTCCGGGTTGCGATCCGGACAAATTTTGCGAGGCGGCGCTTAGCGCATGCGCCGCCTGCTGGGCGGCTCCAGCATTTCCTGATTGCGCTTGTTGTTGCGAATTCAGAGCGTTTTTTATCTGCTGTGCCGCGGCCATGAGTCTGTCATGCAAACTATTGGCATGGGGTGGTGGGGTATTTCGGCCAACGGGCTTGCCCGCCTGGCTTCCGGCATTATTGGCAGGTGGCGTGGCCAGCTGCGAATGAATTTCTCCGGCGATTGCATCATTGTATTGTGGTATATCGCGAATTTCCGGTGAGTTAAGAAGTCCATTAATCGCCCCTTGGGCGAGCTGCATGTGCAGCAGGGCCGATTGCTGATGTTCCTGGGCCATTGCCGCATTTCCAGTTTTCCCCGACTGATTGGCCTTTGCCTGAGCCTGTTGGGCGGATTTAATTTGGACTCTCGCTTGCGCAACAGCTCTGGCAAGATCCGGTGCGCCGTCGGCCGTTTGATGTTCCACCGTTTTGGCAAGGGTATTGGCGTTTTTAATTTCCACTGCCAATTGCCTGCCATGATTGCTTATGGTTGAATTATTCTCATGGGAAGCTCGCTGGAGAAGTTGCAACTGCTGGGTGGTTTTGGCGGCCAATGCTCTCTGTTCGGTCGCCAGTTTTCGTGCCTCCGCCGTTGCCGGGGCAAGCTGGGCCGAGGGAAGGCTGAATGTTTTGTCGGCCAGATTTTTCATTGCCGCCGTACTCACCAGGCTGCCCGCTTTACGCAAAGCCATTTGTGTTTGTCGAGCATTGTGTTCGTTGGCGGCGTTGTGAGCTTCATCCGCCTGATTCATTGCGTTTTGCAGATCATTTCGCATTTCAGGTGATGGATTTTCGTTTAACAATTTCTGCGCCAGTGCATGAATGCGGTTGGCACTGGTGATGGCTTTATTGAAATCAGGAGTCGTGGACTGAAGCTGGTTGTTGTTTTTTGTAGCGGCCTGGACAGCCTTCACCGTCGCCTTGGCGTCGTTTTCCGCGGATTGTTGCGCTGCGGTAGGAGGGGTGTTGGATTGGTTTAGTCGTCGGGCCGCCTGATCCAAGTCTTTAGCTATCTGTTCCTGATTCTGATGCGCCACTGCGGGCAGGCGCTGCTGGAGATTGTTTTTGGCCGACGCCATGATTGATTTACCCGGAACTATCCGCTGCGCGCCAGCGGTTTGCAGGGGGAGTGTATTATTGGTTTCAAATTCACTGATTTTATCGTTTAGTGTCTGCTGCTGCCGGGCAAGGGCCGAGAGCCGGTCTGCAGCTTGATGCCGGGCCAGTTGTGCCATCAGGTCGCTCTTAATGGCGGTCTGCCCGGCAATAATATTTCTGATATTTGTCTTAAGCTGATTCAACATTGGTTGAACGCCAGCAGCCGTAGGTGTTTGAAGTACCTTGTTCTGGCGGATTAAGTTTTTCAGTTGCCGCTGCAATTGAGTCTGGGTTTTACGAGCCTCAGGCGAGTGCGGATTCAGCGAAAGTTGTTGCGAGACATGCCGCTGGGCCTGGGCCAGGCTTTGCACGGAATCCATAAGATGCTGCCGACCTGCCTGTTTGTTGAGTTGCCACAACAGGTGTTGAAGCTTCTGCTGTGCCGTTGACATTTCCTTTCGTGCCGCCGTCAGATTGTTCTGTCGCATCTTGCTTTCACGTGGAGAATTCAGCAATGCGCCCGCCACATGATTGGCGGCTTTCTCTATGGATTTACCAGCCACCTGTTGCGCAGCCTCCGCTATTTTCGCATAAGGGGAGTTGGCCATCGCCGCGGCATGGGTGGTCAGGTTCGCCGCCGCCTGCCCCAGTTCGTCCTGAAGCCTTGTCGCCTGCGCCACTTGTGCGGGAGTAAACTTTTTTCTCGGAGCAACCCACTTGAGATTGGGCATTTCCTGTCGTGCTTTACCCAGATGCGCAATGGCTTTTTGCAGCGTATGACGCAGGTTATGATAAGTTTTTTCGTTCATTTCGGCCTGATAATCCAGCGGCATATTGGCATCAATAATCATTTCATACAGACTTGTGCGTGTCGTTTGATTTTCCGGTTCGCAGTTGTCCGTGGCGGAAAGCCGATAAAATATTTTCCTTGCCCGTGGCCTGTTTGCTGCCAGCAGTTGTTGTGCCACCGAAAGCTTCCAGGTCTGTTTCACCGCTGTAAGATTCCGGGCGCCAAGCCTGACGCGGTATCGCATCGGTGCGGATTTGTCCACGGATACAATGGCATGAATTGCCGTAAGACCAAAGTCGTCCGTTGCCTTAAACGCAATCGGAATTGTGTCATCCGGACGCACGCGGATGATTTTTACAGGTGTGGTTATGTGTATAGCAGGTGGTTGATCGGCTATGGCCACAATGGGCCAGGGTCGATTGTCCGAGTTGTGAATTCCGGCTTTATTGATCAGATCGATCCGATAGGTTCCACTTTGCAGTACATGAAATGTCGCCTGATAGGTCAGGCCGACCAATGGGGTTAGTG
>JAJYPG010000115.1 GCA_021795535.1 Planctomycetota bacterium | reverse complement strand
GGCCATAGTCTACAAAACAAGTCTTTTTTTGCGATTTCTCTTGGCCATAGTCTATAAAACAAGGGGCTCACTTTGGCCATCTTCTACATTTTAAGCACTTTGCTCACACTTTTTTTCGCCACTTTCCCAAAATAGTCCTGTCGTTCTTCCTTGAGCTCTACTGCTCACCTGAGACTATGCAGCAAGCCCACCCCGCAGAGTGGCGTTCTTTTTGGCCCCCCTCGGCGGCGCTGCTCCTCGGTGTGCCATCTTCGCCAGGTACGCATTGTCGCCGCTTCTTGATGGATGCCAAAAATCACGTCGTTGCAACCCGGCGATTACTTGGACAGGCTCCTATGTCTGAAAACGACACCAATAATCTAATTTCCTCCGCCACGTCATTTGCCTTGACACCGCTTTTACGCATCTCTAGAATTCGACCGGCAAGATAGATTTAAGTGCCGGTTGCACGCATGAACCGGACAGCCTCCGGTGGCCACCGCCTTCTTGAATTCCCCCGGGCCACCCCCGCTGCGAGGCGCAGAGTTGGGAATCAGGTAGCTTAAGGTAGCTTAAGGAAGCAGATATAGTATGTCCGATTCAAGCGTTCCGAGTGTTTCCGCCGCACCGCATGGCCACTCTGGCCCTCACGGCCTGGGTGTTACTGATCGCCCGGATGCCTGGTGGGTTAAACCCCTGATGGTGTTTGTGGGATTGACCGCATTTGGCGTCTATTCCACCTGGGCGGCGTGGCAGGGCAATCATTATCTTCTGACCGCCAATGGCGCGTACTACCTTTCCCCGTTTTATTCCCCGGATTTACAAAGCCTGCTCGGCATCGCTCCGCCATTTTCCTTCGCCTTCCTTATTCTCTGGATACCTCTGGGCTTTCGCGCCACCTGTTATTACTACCGTAAATCCTACTATCGGGCCTTCTTCCTTGATCCGGTGGCCTGCGCGGTGGGTGAACCCAAAGGTCGAACCTATCGCGGTGAAACCGCATTCCCCTTCATCATGCAAAACATTCACCGCTATTTTTTCTATCTGGCCACTATCGTTCTGCTGTTCCTGTGGTTTGATGCGTTCCGCGCGTTTTTCTTCAGCGGCCCGCGGGGACACCTGCATTTTGGCGTCCGTCTGGGCAGTCTCATTATGCTGCTCAATGTCATTGCCCTTTCCGCCTTCAGCATGGGCTGCAATTCCCTGCGGCATCTGGTGGGCGGAAAAATGGATTGTTTCACCTGTTCCGGTGCCGCGCGTACCCGTTACAAGCTCTGGAAGGGTGTGACGCTGTTTAATCTCCGGCATATGGAATGGGCGTGGGTGAGTCTGTTTTCCGTGGGGCTTACGGACCTGTATATCCGCCTTTGCTCCATGGGTATTATTCATGATGTGAGGATATTTTAATTAACGCTTTAGACAAATACGAAACACACGAACATGATGTGGTCATTATCGGGGCGGGCGGGGCCGGTCTGCGGGCCGCCATTGAATGTTCCGCCGCCGGCCTGAAAACCGCTTTGGTCTGCAAGTCCCTTCTGGGCAAGGCCCACACCGTTATGGCCGAAGGAGGCATCGCCGCCGCCCTGGCCAATGTGGACAACCAGGATGGCTGGACCACCCATTTTCAGGACACGCTCTTTGGCGGCAAATACCTTAACAACTGGCGCATGGCTGAATTTCACGCCAAAGAATCGCCCGATCGCGTGCGCGAATTGGAACACTGGGGCGCTGTGTTTGACCGCACGCCTGAAGGTAAAATTCTCCAACGCGCTTTTGGCGGCCATACCTACAGGCGACTGGCCCATGTGGGCGACCGCACTGGACTGGAACTCATCCGCACACTCCAGGACAAAGGTATTCACCAGGGTATAGATGTCTACATGGAATGCACTGTTACCCGTCTGCTTAAAGATGGCCAACGCGTTTGCGGAGCCTTTGGCTACTGGCGCGAAACCGGAAAATTCGTTATTTACAAGGCCAAGGCCATTATTCTCGCCACCGGCGGCCTGGGCCGCTGTTTCAAAATTACATCCAATTCCTGGGAAGGCACCGGCGATGGCCACGCACTGGGCTATCAGGCCGGAGCTCAACTGCTCGATATGGAATTCGTGCAATTTCACCCCACCGGAATGGTCTGGCCCCCCGGCGTGATGGGACTGCTTGTCACCGAAGCTGTGCGCGGTGAAGGCGGCATTCTCCGCAATAACAAGGGCGAACGCTTCATGGAAAAATACGACCCCAAGCGCATGGAGCTTTCCACACGCGATGTCGTCGCACGTTCCATTTATACCGAAGTCAAGGAAGGCCGCGGTTCACCCCACGGCGGATGCTTCCTGGATATTTCCCACCGCGGCGCCGAATATGTCAAAAAGAAACTCCCCAGCATGTACCACCAGTTCAAGGAACTGGCCGATGTTGATATTACCCAGGGACCCATGGAAGTCGGACCGACCTGTCACTATGCCATGGGCGGTCTCAAAGTTGATGCCCCCACCGGTGCCACACGCGTTCCTGGACTCTTTGCCGCCGGCGAATGTTCCGGTGGCATGCACGGGGCCAACCGCCTCGGTGGCAATTCGCTTTCCGATCTGCTGGTGTTTGGCTATCGCGCCGGCCTTGGCGCGGCGGAGTACGCCAAAAACGCCCCGGCCGCCCGGTTGGATGAAGCCGAAATTACCGCCGCCGCCAATGAAATGACCGGCTATTTTGGCCGCGAAAATGCCGAAAATCCTTACCAACTGCATCTGGAATTGCAAAACACCATGCAAAGCCTCGTGGGTATTTTCCGTGAGGAAAGCGATCTGACCGCAGCCATTAAAAAATTGCAGGAATATAAAGATCGCAGCTTGCGTGTGGGTGTCCTGGAAGGCAACCGCATGTTCAACCCCGGCTGGCATTTGTGCCGGGACCTGAAAAACATGCTCGTCTGCTCGGAGGCCATCGCACGCGCCGCTTTGCTGCGGAAAGAAAGCCGTGGTGCGCACAGCCGCCTGGATTATCCAAAATATGACGATTACTGGGGTGAGCATAATCTGCTTTCCGAAGATAAGGGCGGCAACATGGATGTGCAGCCCAATCCGATTGTAAAATCCCAGGACCTTCTGCCGTTGGTGGATGAGAGAAAAGCCAAGGAGAAAAAATGAGTACGCGGGAATTTAAAGTCTGGCGTGGCGATGCCGACGGTGGCAAGTTTGTCAGTTATCAGGTTGATGTGGAGGAAGGCATGGTTGTGCTCGATGCCATCCATCAAATCCAGCGGGAAAAAGCACCCGACCTGGCCTGCCGCTGGAACTGCAAGGCCGCCAAGTGCGGCTCATGCAGCGCCGAAGTAAATGGCAAGCCGCGACTGATGTGCAAAACCCGCCTGGACACTTTTGCCGAAGGTGAACCGGTCACCGTGCATCCCATGCGGGCATTTCCCATTATGCGGGACTTGGTGACTGATGTTTCCTGGAATTACAAAATCAACAAGAAAATTCCTCCCTTCACGCCGAAAGAAGGCACGCAGTGGCTGATGAAACAGGAAGATGTGGACCGCGTGCAGGAATTCCGCAAATGTATTGAATGTTTCCTCTGCCAGAATGTTTGTCACGTTCTGCGCGAGCACGACAAGCAGGAACAGTTTGCCGGGCCGCGGTTCTTTGTGCGCATTGCCAGCCTGGAAATGCACCCGCTGGATTCCCTGGATCGCATTCCTCTGCTGAAAAAAGAGGCCGGCCTGGGCTTGTGCAACATTACCAAATGCTGCACGGAAGTTTGTCCGGAAGAAATTCACATCACCGACAACGCCATTATCCCCATGAAAGAACGTGTGGTGGACCGTTACTATGACCCCGTGCAGATTGTTATTCGCAAGCTGACCGGAAAGGAAAAAAAAGCCTGACCGACCCGCGCGCCTGGTGCCGGAAATAATCTTGCTTTCCAGGTCAGTTGATATATTTCTAATCTCAAATTTGACATTTGAAATTTGAAATCTTTAACAATTGGAATCTGGGCGTAATCGGTTTATGGATTTCCCCACTCTTTCCATCACTTTTTTTAATCGTAAGGATCAACCTGGGCACCGCTCCTTTCGCCAAGTCAAAACCCGCCCCTTACTCGCCGCGTCAATCTGAATTATAATTTCGTCATGTCGCCTTCGCTTAATGAACAGTCCATCGCCTCCATTGATGCATCCGCCCTTACCCCGGCCATGCGCCAGTATCAGCAGTACAAGGCGCAGTATCCCGACGCGATCCTGTTTTTCCGAATAGGCGATTTTTACGAAACATTTTATGAAGACGCTCGCGTCATTTCGCGTGTTCTCGGAGTCGCACTGACCAGCCGCAGCAAAGGGGAAAACGCGGTTCCCATGGCCGGCGTGCCGTATCACGCCGTGGACGGATATTTGCAGCGTATGATTGCCGCCGGGTATCGCGTGGCAATATGTGAACAGATGCAGGACCCCAGTCAGGCCACAGGTCTGATTGACCGGCAGGTGACGCGGCTGGTTACACCGGGCACATTGACCGAAGAGGCGATGCTGGATGGCCGGACGGAAAACTTCATCGCGTGCCTGGTTCCGCTTGGTGCCAAAGATGCCAAAGATATGGGGCGCGGGGCGGTACACGCGCCGGCAAACACCCCCAATCCAACAAAAATTGCTCCCGGAGCCTCGCTTCCCGGCCTCGTGGCAATCGACGCGCTGGTCCCGCCGCGCCCGACTGAATTAACCGATGGGCTTTCCGGAAATAAAAACGTAATTGATGGGGAATTTCCCGAGGGAAATCAGGCGGGTCATGCGGCTCTGGCCTGGTGCGAACTTTCCACTGGAAAATTCATGACTCTCGTCGATACGCTTGCCGCCTGTCGTGAAGAGCTTGCCCGCATCCGGCCACGCGAGCTTTTGTATGGTGAAACCGCGGACCATCGCGCACCGGACTGGGCCAGGGGACTTAAAGATCTTCTTGAGCTTACGCTGACCGCACGGCCCGCATGGCAGTTTGGACGCCATCAGGCCGCCACACAGCTTAAAGATCAGTATGGCGTGATTGGCTTTGAGGCCTTTGGCTACGCGTCGCCAACCGACCCGGCCATTATGGCCGCGGGCGGACTGGCTGCCTACCTGCATGAAACGCAGAAGGCCTCACTGGAACATTTACAGCCGCCGCGACCTTTTGTGCGTGGCAATTATCTGGTGATAGATCCAACGTCGCTCCGATCTCTGGAGGTGGAGCGGACCATTCGCACCGGAACCGCGGAGGGATCGCTCGTGGGGGCATTGGACGTCACGCGCACGCCCATGGGATCGCGTTTGTTGCGACACTGGCTGCTGTTTCCACTGCGCGATCCGGCGGCAATTGAAGCCCGCCTTGCTGGTGTGGATGATTTGTTGGCGGGCGACGCCGTACTGGATCAAATTCGTCTGATTGCGACCGATTGTGGAGATATTGAGCGAATTGCCGCCAGAATATGCTGCCGTCGTGCCAATCCGCGTGATTTGCTGTCGCTGGCCCGTTCCCTTGATACGCTTCCCGCGTTGCTTAAATTGCTCAAACAGCTTCAAGGCGCTGGCCTGGTGCCCTTGCTCGATACGCTGGAAAAACTCTCCGCCATCGCCGGAGAGCTTGCCGCCGCC
>JAJYPG010000114.1 GCA_021795535.1 Planctomycetota bacterium | reverse complement strand
TTTGTTTGACAAAAGTCCGGCGTGGTTGATTCAGTGAAGGCATCAGTCGAATCTCCTGCAAATGACCTATCTGTTAAGAAGTGGGATTATGGCATGAGCATCTGAGGGCGGCAAGTATTCTTCAGTCACTGCATACGGATTTATTTTCCTTAATGGCCTTTCGAAGGTCTTATCGTGAAATTGTTTTGGTAACCGTTCACAGAGCTGGAAACCCGCAAATATAGAGAAATAAAAAGGTGTTGGGCACCAGCGGATAACAAAGCTCTCTGATTTCTAAAAAAGGGTCTGAATTGTTAAAAACCATCGTTTTTTGTCAATTTCCCCCCTTTTTGCCCGTGAACGGTTACTTCCCTTGAATTTGCATGGCCTGACCCGCTACCATACACTTTGTGAAAAGATGCACGAACTTTTGGCGGAATGCTGGTCATGCTTACACAAACTCCCACAACTCGGAAATTTGCCAACTCGGCCACAACACGGCTGGAATCGAAAGAATCGGCGGCGGTCCTGCCCGAAGCCACTTCTCTTTCGCGTAGCTTTGGCGATCTTCTGGCATTGGGTTTTGCCACAAGCACCAGTATGTGGACCACTGGCTATTTGTGCCGAATGCCCGGTGCCGCCGTTCCCGCCCCTTTGCTTCTTGGACTCATGCTTTTGCTCTTGGTTTTTGGCGGCATTGCCACCACCGCTCGAACCGCAAGAAGTGCCTGGGGCGGTCTTTACACCGGTCTGATTGCCGGCGGCTTCAACCTGCTTATTATCGGTTCCCTCGGACACGATCTTACCACCGACCACCGCATTCTTGACTATGCGGTGGTTTCCATTCCCCTGGCTATGGTTATATCCGCACTGCTTGGTCTTATTGGTGGTGTGCTTGGACGATTTCTGAATCCCAACCGTTTGCAAAAAATGGATGGACTCGCCTCCCTTACCGTCTCCACCGCTTTGGCCACACTGGTTCTAATATTGGCAGGCGGAATGGTAACTGGTCTTAATGCCGGCCTTTCCGTTCCAGACTGGCCCGACACCTTTCATTATGGCATGTTTTTCTTTCCTCTTTCTCACATGACCGGTGGCGTTTATTTTGAGCATACCCATCGTCTTCTGGGCACACTGGTGGGCCTTGGCATGCTGGTCCAGACTCTCTACATTTTTCGCATTGAATCGCGCCGCTGGGTCAAATTTCTTGCGGCAGGATCGCTACTTATGGTTATCGCACAAGGTCTTCTGGGCGGCCTGCGTGTGACCGGTCACCTCACTTTTGCCGAGGCACGCAGCCACATGGACCCCAGCACCACGCTGGCCATTGTCCATGGCGTCTTTGGCCAATTGTTCTTTGGTGTATTGGTTGCTCTGACGGCCATCTGTTCACGCACATGGCTCCTTGGCCCCAAGCCTGCCGCAAAAGCCAGTGCCCGCTTCGACCGTACGCTTTCCTGGGTTCTTGTCGGCCTGTTGATGGTTCAGCTTGCTCTCGGCAGTATTTTAAGACATATTGGCATGGTACTGGCGATACACATCAGCGTGGCCGTGGTAGTACTTTTGCTCTGCCTGTTCGTTGGAATTCGCGCTTGGGGACTCAATGCGGATTCACTGATACTTCAGCGGGTCGGTCTGGCTGTGCTGGGGGTGGTTACATTGCAGGTGCTGCTGGGGGTGGCTGCGGTGGTCGCCATTGGCGGCCAAGGTCCACTGACCCATCCGACCATGATACAAGCCCTTGTCACCACCGCTCATCAGGTAACCGGCGCTATTTTGCTGGCCGCCGCGGTTCTAACCGCCTGCTGGTTTACCCGGTTGCATCGCTCGTTGCCCATGCGTGAATTGGGGCTGTAAGCCCATCGTCTGAAGCGGGGCGGACATTTTGTGCGTGCGGTGTATACAGGGCCTGGCAACTTGTTCCCCCGGTAAATTTTTCCACAGTTCCCATCTACCGGTTATGATCCGCCCATGAATCGAATGGCTTACATTTCTGACCCGCGTTGTCAGGATCACGACATGGGACCGGAACATCCGGAGCAACCCGCAAGAGTGCGGGCCATTGCCGATCGACTTGCCTTAACCGGTCTGCTGGATCAGTTGGATTGTCTGACGGCATTTCCCGCAACCAATGAACAATTGTTAAGGGTTCATACGCGAGCCTACCTTGATTTTCTTAAAAGCTCGGTTCCACTCCGGGGATTTTTTCCATTGGATGAAGATACTTTTCTCACACCCCATACGCTGCCCGCCGCGCGGATCGCCGCCGGAGCGGTGGTTCTCGCCACAGACCTGGTTTTACAGGGAAAATATCGCCGTGTTTTTTGCAACATTCGCCCGCCCGGCCACCATGCCCACAGGGCTAAAGCCGGCGGCTTCTGTTTTTTTAACAATGTTGCAGTGGGCATTCACCATGCTCTGGCCCACGGTGTGAATCGAATCGCACTTATTGATTTTGACGTTCACCATGGTGATGGCAGTGAGCAGATTCTTGCCGGTGATGATCGCGTTTTAATGTTGTCCACTTTTGCCCGTGATATATTCCCCAATACCGAACCAAGCCCCCTAAGCACGAATATGGTCAATGTGGGGCTTGCCGCAGGCGCGGATGGAGATTCGCTGCGAAACGTGATTCTGCGGCATTGGCTGCCCGCGTTGGAAAAATTCCAGCCGCGGATGCTCTTTATTTCCGCCGGTTTTGATGCCCACTTTCAGGACGATATGGGTAACATGCGCTGGGTTGATGAGGATTATATCCGGCTGACGCGGGAAATTGTTTCCGTGGCGCGGCGTCATTGCGTGGGTCAAATTATTTCCGTGCTGGAAGGGGGGTACAACTTAAGTGCCCTGGCCCGGTGCGCCGCGCTCCATGTTCAGGGCCTTCTGGAGTTAGTGTAATAAAATGCGGGCGCGGGTATTTGGTTGGTGTTTTATACTGCACGCGGTCCCGTTATCGTCGGGTCAACGCCCGCGTCTGATATTTATGAAGTTCGCGTATTCCGTCCGTCGCCAGGGCCAGCATGGTTGAGAGTTGACGCGACGTAAAGGTCGCTTTTTCACCGGTGGCCTGAACTTCCACCAGCGATCCGTCGGCAAGCATGGCCACGTTCATGTCGGCCTGGGCATTGGAATCCTCCGGATAATCCAGGTCCAGAACCGCATGCCCCTCCACCAACCCCACGCTTACAGCAGCCACCTGGCCAGTGAGGGGTGAATCGGTCAGCAGGCCATCTTTGCGGGCCTTGTTGATTGCGTCGGCCAAGGCCACCTGGGCACCGGTAATCGCGGCGGTACGGGTGCCCCCGTCGGCCTGCAAAACATCACAATCCAGCCAGAGGGTATTTTCACCCAGCTTGTCCAGGCTGATAACGCTGCGCAGCACGCGCCCCACCAGACGCTGAATTTCCACACCCCGGCCATCTGGTTTTCCGCCGTCCCGTTTTTTGCGGGAATGTGTGGACGAGGGAAGCATGGAATATTCCGCAGTCAGCCAGCCGCGGCCTTTGCCGGCCAGCCACGGTGGCACACCTGGTTCGATCATGGCGGTACAAAGAACGCGCGTGTTGCCAAACGACACAAACACTGATCCGCCCGCGTGGGATGTAAAATTGCGGATGATGCGGACAGGGCGAAGCTGATTGGGTTTGCGGCCATCGTGCCGAGCGAATGTTTTTGCCATGGATCGGGACTCCGGGTTTCAGATATCAGATTTCAATTGTATGGATGGTGCGCGGCACGCGGTATGTCGCGTAAAATTATTGTCCGCCTATAAGGACGGCCAGGAGGCCTTTTTGAAAATGCAGCCGATTTTCCGCCTGGTCAAACACCACGCTATGTTCGCCATCCAGCACTTCATCGGTTATTTCCACCCCGCGGTAGGCTGGCAGGCAGTGCATGACCACGGCATGGCCGGGCGCGGCTGAAAGAAGTTGACGGTTAATTTGATAAGGCTGAAAAATGGGAAGCCGCATCTGCTTTTCCTTTTCCTGCCCCATGGAAATCCAAGTGTCCGTATAAATGATATCGGCACGACTCACGGCCTCTTGTGGGTCTGTGGTGGCGAAAAAATTGAGACTTTCGCTGGTTTTTTTTGCCGCCGCAATGGATTTTTCATCCAACTCATAACCGCGCGGTGTGGCGATTCGGAATCCAAGCCCCATGAGGCCGCAAACTTCCAGCAGAGACCGGGCCACATTGTTGCCGTCGCCCACATAAGCCACCGTCAGGTCGTCCAGGTGGCCGAAATGCTCCTGAATAGTCATGACATCCGCCATAACCTGGCAGGGGTGGCTGTGGTCGCTAAGGCCATTAATGACCGGGCCGTAGCTGTTTTGCGCCAGGCCTTCAACGGTGGCGTGGGCAAAGGTGCGGGCCATAATGGCATCACAAAAACCGGAAAGCACGCGCGCCGCGTCGGGCACGCTTTCACGCACACCCAAACCAATTTCATTGGGGGAAATGTAAATGGCGCTGCCACCCAGATGGTTCATCGCCACATCAAAACTCACGCGGGTGCGCAAAGATGGCTTTTCAAAAATCATGGCCAGTACCTTGCCCGCCACCAACGGCTCGTTTCGGCCCGTGGTTTTGTATTGCTGTTTCAGACGTTGCGCCACATTCAGAAAATGATCCAGCAGTGGACGGGAGGTCGTTAAAATATCGATAAAATCAGTTTTATGAGGGCGGTATTTTTCTTTGCGGGTTGTCATATTGGATGCTCCGATAAAATAAACGGGGCCGCCGGATGCCCTCCGGCGGCCATTGGTTTGCTTAAGCGGCGGAATTAGCCACGAATAATTTCCGTTCCAACACCTGAATCTGAAAAAATTTCCAGAAGCAGGGCGTGCTGGAATCGGCCATCAATTATATGGGTTTTATTCACGCCGCCATCCAGCGCGATGAAGCATGCCTCCACCTTGGGAAGCATACCTTCGCCAATTTGTCCTTCGGAAACCAGTGACTCAATTTCCCGGCGGGTGACGCTTCGCACCAGCGAGGTGGCATCTTCCCGGTTGCGCCGGATGCCGTGCGTATCTGATACCAGCACCATTTTTTCCGCATTGATGGCTGCGGCCACAAAACCGGCGGCGGTGTCGGCATTCACATTCAGCTTGCCACCGGATGAATCCAGGGCAATGGGTGCAATGACGGGAATAAAGTCCGCCTGAGTTAAGGCCCGCAGCAATTCCGCATTCACTCTGGTCACATGGCCCACGCGGCCAATATCCACTCGTTCATCACCCTGGCCGGGCAAGAACAGCTTTTCTCCAAACAGAACCGCACTTCCCAAAGAATGCAGCGGCATGGCCTTGCCGCCAAGCGAATGGATGGTGGCCACAATAAAAGCGTTTATATCGTTTATCAGTACATGTTCGGCGATGGCCAGGGTGCGGTCATCGGTATAGCGGCGGCCCATGACAAACTGGGCCTTCAAACCCGCATCAGTCATGGCTTGCGTAATGGCCTTTCCGCCGCCGTGAACGACAATAGGTTTCATGCCCACGGCGTGCATGAATACAATGTCGGTAAGGACCTTGCGAAACTCGGCCTGGGTGTCCATGAAGGAACCGCCAAGTTTTACGACCACAATTTTTTCATTGAAGCGTTGAATGTAACCCAACG
>JAJYPG010000113.1 GCA_021795535.1 Planctomycetota bacterium | reverse complement strand
TTTCGCCGATCCTGACCGAGAAAAACAACAACGTCTGGATACCGTAGCCGATGCGATCAGTCAACGGTTCGGTAAGAGCGCGATCAAACGGGGAGGGAGTTTGAAGTAAGCTCATCAACCACGGGTATCCGCATGGAGACGTAACAAGCGAGCAACGCCGCCAGCGGGTAAAAGACCCAGCCAGAATGCTCAAGTTGTTTTGTCGCGATGCCTAAGGTGTTGTGGTGTTCGATGCGCGCCGGCAGGTTGCCAGTGCTGCCGATGTAATAGCGGCCCGCTGGATTTTGCAGGATGTAGACCCAATATGGTGATTCCTGTTGCAAACTCCGCGGGTAGGACTCGAACCTACAACAAATCGGTTAACAGCCGATTGCTCTACCATTGAGCTACCGCGGAAAGCGGAAAATGGACGCTGCGCTGTTTCATGCGCGAACTGTAGATTACAAAATTGGCGGAAACTGTCAAGGGGCAATAGGTTTTTGTACTGTTTGGTGTGACCGTTATAATCGGGATTTGCCAAACTTCCAGCATAACGGTTCTTTGTGCTTAACAGTGGGTACCCGCTTGCCGGCCCAAAGCGGCGGAGGACAGCCGCGCTCCCAGGACAGTCCTCAATCCGCCAGAAAAATTGGCGGACCCGAAACAGTACATTTATCGGTATTACTGTTGGCCAAATTCGCCAAATCGTTTACCATTGCCAGCTTGTCTGGTACGCCAATTCTTATGGCGTCTTTGGTGACTTATGGAGTTTGATTGAATGCGGCAATGGCGCGTTTTCGTAGCTGCTTTGGTTATTCTGTTTGCCACCGGTAACGCCTTGCGGGCGAGCGTTAAACTTGCTCCTGCGGCCATTGGTCTTTCCGGGGCACGCGCGGGACGCTGGATCAGCGGGTTAAGCGCGGCGAGCAATTCCGGAGAGAAACTGAAAAAAGTACGGATTGGTTTTCAAATCAAGAATGAACCCGGACTGGAATTTCAGCGCACCGTGGGTGTGCCGGCGCATGGTCTGATTCGTTTTGGGTTTCCGGTGCTTTGTCCGACGGGTATCAAAAAGGCTGGGATTGTTTTCATAAACTCATGGCGTATTGGCGCGGGCGAAGGCAGGAAATATTCAGGCGGGCTTTTTGTGGATCACTCGCGGATGCCAACCGCGGCCATTTTTGACAGCTCGGACCATGGAACCGCTTCGCGTATTTCCGGAATGCGAACGCAGATTGGCTTTAGACCGCAGCTTGGTTATGCGGCCACTTCCAACCTTCCGTTTGAGTTGGCGGGTTATGATGGTCTGTTTGGCCTGGCGTTGTCAATAAAAAGGCCGAAGCTGGCCCCATCGCAGATTTTAGCGCTGCGCCAGTGGCTGGTAAGCGGTGGCCACCTTTGGATACAGGCCCAGCACACGCCGCAGTCATTCTGCCGGGCATTGTTGGGTGGGGCATGGCGCTGCACTGTGGTGGGACGGGGCCGGGTGGCAACGCTGCATTTCACGGCACAAAATGTGAAGCGAACGATGCGGCTTGGCCACGCGATTTCGTTGGCGTATTTATGGGTTGGCTCAATGCGCGTTCTGGAACGTGTGAATGGCTGGCCAGCCGTAGCCACATGCCGAGTTGGCGAGGGGAAACTGTTTGTAAGCGCGATAAATGGCCACGCCATGCTTAATGCCAAAGGGAAACCGGGTAGTGTTCTGTGGCCAATATCGCAACAATTTTTCAAAACAGGCAAACCCCTGAATATTGCGTCGGTGGCCACGCTGGCCCGTGGGCACATCGGTTATCGGATTGAATCGCGTCCCATCGTGGCGGCGGTTCTTGTTGGCCTGACGATGCTTCTTATTGTTGGGGCCATCTGGGCCACCCGCCGCGGACGTATGGAATTGAGCGTGCTGGCGCTTCTTGGTGGCGTCATTGTGGCTGGTGGCCTGCTGTTTCTTTTTGGCCGACTGCAACGCGGACGTGTACCGCAGACATGTTCCGTGGCACAGGTGATGGAAATTTTTCCCAATCAGCATCTCATGCTGGTACGCGGTGTATGTGCCAACTTCAGTCCATATCAGGTTAAAACGAGTCTGGCATTTCATGCCGGGGCACTGCCGCAATCGCAGGGGGTGCTGGCACGGCAAAAACTTTTGAAGATACATTGTGCATCCGATGGCGCGCTGAACCTGCAAGATTTGCGTCTTGCCTCCGGGTCACTTCTTACACTGCATTACCAGGCGGTTATGCCGGAGCGGCAACTGGCGGTGGTACATGGCCATTTTGGGCCAGGCGGTCTGGAAATTGACTCCGGCCCACTTAAGGCGGACCGGATGGGTAATGTGGTTGTCGCGGCACCGGCGGGGATGCTGGCGGTACGCGGATTACCGGCTTCGCGTATGAAATTCGGCGATTCGTCCATTCTGCCGCATGGAGAGTATCTTGCGGCGGGCCTGCTGACAGCCTCTCTTGCGTCCATTGGCAAAGTTTACCATGCCATTGTCCTGCGCGGGGTGCGAACACCGCATATTTTTTGCCAAACGGACCACTGGACTGCACCGCTTACACCAGGCGGGTCACCCCAGCGTTACACGCAAAGCGTTGTGGATTTACCCATAGAACTTAAGCCGCCGGCTGCTGGAAAAAAGGTACACATTCCATGGCCATTTTTACCGTTTGATCTTATTAAAGGGCCTGGGCAACAAGCGGCAAGCACTGTGTATGAATCGAACCGTCACGAATGGATTCAGCATATTTCACACAGTTCGCATATCTATATTCGTTATCAATTACCGGCGGTGGAAAACCACTTGCGCGTTACCTCCGGCGTGCTGCATCTGAACCTTAGCGCTCCGGGACGCCCCGTCACCATTATGGTTCGCCGCAAAGGAGTGTGGCGGGCAGTCAAAACAATTGAATCCCCGGCGGGACGGATGCTGTTTCGCCTGGGGGCAAGGCATTCACCACTGGTCGGCGGAAATGGCGGGCTGGCGGTGGGAATTTATATTGGCGGAAAGAATTTGCGGGCAACTGCATGGGAAATGCACTCGGTGCGATTATCGGTCAGTGGTTCTCAGCCATGAGGGCATGACCCACAAGTAGAAAGTGATACCAGATTCAAACAGACAGGAATACATAATGAGCAATGAGACAGTGGTAAAAACAGAATTCCTTACGAAGCGTTATGGTGATTTTACCGCGTTGGACAATCTTTCCTTCGAACTTCAGTCGGGGCAGATTCTTGGCTTTATTGGCCCGAATGGCGCGGGAAAAACCACCGCCATTAAAATTCTGGTCGGGTTAATCAGGCCAACCAGCGGCACAGCCTCCATTTCCGGAGTAAACTGCACGCTGGAAACCCGGAAAATCAAGCGACTGGTGGGCTACATGCCCGACACGTTCGGACTCTATGAAAACATGCGCGTGCGGGAATATCTGGATTTTTTTGGGGCCGCGTTTGGCATTCCGCGAAAAGAGCGGCAAAAACGGATGAACACTGCGATGGATATGACCGGTGCGGGATATATGGCGGACATGTTTGTGGAAAGTCTTTCCCATGGCATGAAGCAGCGTGTGGCGATGTCGCGGATCATGCTTCATGATCCACCAGTGCTTATTCTGGATGAACCAGCCAACGGCCTGGACCCGACAGCCCGCGTGGAAATGCGCGAAGTGCTTCTGAAACTGGCGGCGGCGGGCAAGACGCTTATTGTTACCAGCCATATTCTGCCGGAACTTTCCCGAATATGTAACATGGTGGCGATTATGACTGGCGGAAAATTACGCGCCTTCGGATCACTGGATCAAATTATGAAGCAGGTGCGGGCACGGCGGATTATCGAAATTCAACTGGTCCGCGCGGCGGATGTTTCCACCATAGCCGAACGGGTGGCCACGATGAAAAATGTTTCCGACGTTCACTCCGCCCCCGCAGAAGCCATGGTGCGATTCTCCACCACCACCGATGAAACAGGCCTAAGCCTGCTGCTTCAACAACTCATGGCAACGGGCGTGAGTGTGGCGCAATTTCGCGAAGTACCCCAGGATCTTGAGGATGCCTTTCTTTCCGTTAGCGGGCAGTCGGAAGAAGTGACAAATGGAACATCCGCAACCGTGGAATCTGGAGCGGCAAAATGATCAACAACCCCATTATCCGCCGCGAATTTATTGGCCTTCTGCGCCGCTGGCAAACATTGGTGATTGAAATTCTATGGCTTGCCGCGCTGGCTGCGGTGGTTCTGCTGCGCTGGCCGGTAAGCGCACACGTAAATCTTTCCGGGCAGCAGGCGGCTAATGTGCTGAGTCTGTTCGGCTACACGCTTCTGGCGGGATTGATGATTATTGCCCCGGCGTTTCCGGCGGGCACACTGGTGTCAGAAAAGCGCAGCGGGACGCTGGCGTTACTGCTGAATTCGCCGCTTTCGCCCGTTGCGGTTTATTGGGGCAAGCTGGTGGGGGTTTTGGGCGTACCGCTGCTTCTGCTGGTATTGAGCATCCCCCCCGCCGTGGCGTGTTACACCATGGGCGGCGTAAGTATTACGCACCAGTTACTGCCGCTGTATGGAATTTTGGCTTGCGTGGCACTGCAATCCACAGCAGTGGGGTTGTATGTGAGCATACGATCCGCAACTGTGGAAGCGGCACTTCGCACCACGTATGCGATTCTTTTCACCATTGGCATTCTGGTTCTTATTCCCCCCATCTTTATCCATCGGAATATGCCCGGCCTGGGCGAGCCGGTGGCGTGGTTGGGATCGCTGTCCCCCATTCCGGCCGTGATACACGCACTGGGCCAGCGCAGGCTTGGCGGGCAGACCGCCAGCATGAATGCACAACATGCAATGCTTCACTATGTTGTGGCAAGCCTTGTGCTTTCAGCACTGCTGGCGGTGGCCACCATTCGCCGTCTGGCGAGCCGGCTTTTTGATCGTCCGCGAGCCTCCGGCAAAATCACCGATGACCGCTCAACGGGCGTGAAGGCGTGGCGGCGGATCATGTATCTGTGGTTTTTTGACCCGCAGCGGCGCAGCAACCTGATTGGACCGTGGTCCAACCCGGTTATGGTAAAGGAATTTCGCTCATCTCGTTTTGGCCGTTCCCACTGGATGATGCGCCTGATTGGTGGATGTCTGATTGTTTCGCTGGGGCTGATGCTGGCGGCGTCATGGGGTTCCATGAGTTTCACCGCACGCACGCTGGGTGAAATAATTGTACTGCTGCAGGTTTCCATGATTATTCTGATGGCTCCCACACTTTCCGCAGGACTCATCAGTTCGGAAATTCAGACGGGTTCATGGCAAATACTTCAGATGACACCCCTTGCGCCGGTAACCATTGTTATTGGAAAACTGTTAAGCGCGGCACGAACGCTTTTGCTTATTATGCTCGCGACGCTGCCCGGTTACGCGGTTATGCTGTTGATTAATTCCACCCATACGCACCGCATTATTATCGCTCTGATTTGCCTGGTTGTTATTGCCGTGGTTTCAGTTTTGGTCAGTGCCGCGGTCAGCAGTTTATATAGTCGCACGGCCACGGCGACGGCGGTGGCGTATGGGGTTCTCGTGTCACTCTGTGGCGGAGGATTGCTGGTATGGGCTGGCCGATGCTATATTTTTTCACCGTCTATGGTGCGTTTTTTCCGG
>JAJYPG010000112.1 GCA_021795535.1 Planctomycetota bacterium | reverse complement strand
GAAGTTTCAGTTAAACCAAAACATTCCAGCATATCAATGGCGAAATCGGCTTTATATTTTTCCAATAGCGCCCGCGGCAACGGTTCGCTTCCAGATTGCCGCTGGTAAGCATCACTCCCTCGGGAGAACTGCGGGTGCCGCTGGTATATAGAATTACCGCCGGATCGTCAGGTCTGCGTTTCGGCAGGCGCCGCGGCCGGGGAATTTTTTAAAATGACAGGTCTTCCATGAATATAATCTGAAATCCGGCGGCTTTCAGAGCCTGCGCGATCTCATCAAAATAATGAATCGTTAAAATGGTTTTCAGGCCAGCATCCTGACGAAATTCGAGCCGATACATTAGCACATTGGGTTTAGTCTTAAGTCAATTTGGATACGACGCCCGCCTATAATGTTCATAGGGATCTGTTTCTATTATCGTCGGGATGTCGCTACGTCCGCTTTTTTGAAATCCCTTGCATATTCCTGTTATCATAAGATATTTTGTTGCTTCCGGCATTATTGGCACGCAGTTATTGGCAGGCAGTTATTTTGGTCTGTTGGAACTGGTGACAGGAGCAAATTGATCCAATATCTGGGTAATCTGATCCCGGCGACTGGAATTGAGCCAAATTCGTGAGCCATCCGCACTGCAATCCACCCAGTCCAATTGCCGCAAATATGCCAAGGTGGGCGTTAGTGCCGCCGGCTCTTCTCCAGGCTTCAATAGATCACCGGTAGCCACGCCGCGATCTCGGGAAGCCAGTTTAACCAACACTTCCGCCGCGCGCGGACGATCTGTATTGGCCGCAAGAATCTGCAAGAGCTTGCGCAACGGCAACGCCCGCACCACCATTCGCGGCCCGAAGAAAAAGGGGCGAATCAACCAATGCTCCACATCCGCCTGGTCATCATTGAGTTGCAGACCCAGGGGGCCAAAACTTTGTAAATCCATCTCGGTTTCCATGACCGAAACGACCCGTCGGCTATCTTCGTCCTCGCGTGTGCGAATGATGGCTGCCTCCGGGGCAATGTTGGATTTCTCGCGTAACAACAGCAGCGGGACAAATATTGCCGTGAAAAATATCACGCAGGCCAACCAGCCCAACCACGAACCGGAACCACTGGAAAATTGCCGATACGCAAAATACGCCATCGATCCAAGCAGCACCGGAAGTATTAAAGTTAGCACTGTTCCGATACCTAGCATCCAGAGCAATTCCTTGTCGCGCGATTGCTCCCGGCGTTTGAGTAACTCGGCAATTGATAATAATTCCATACCAGCCATTTTCGCATTGTCGATAAAGTGATGGCGTGAATCAAGTGTGTCACAAACATTTTGCATAATTATACTGTTCGGTTCAAGACCTGCTGCGCCTTGAGCGGCGGCCTGTTATTTCCGGTTTTTTCCATGGTCCGGCGGCAATCCGAGCTGTTCTCGGACCGCACGATTGAGCCAGACTTTGGACCAATCCGTATTCAGGGCCGCCAGATCCAGAATCATCAGCGTGCATAATGCCGCATGAATCTGCGGTTTGGTCATGCCGTGATTCATTAAGGGATCCACATCAATTGAAGCGCCTGGAGCTTGAGCAATCGCGAGAATAATTTGCGCTGCCGAGACGTGATCCCCGTTCGCCGCAAAGCGGTATACCTTCCACTGCAGCCTCGCTTTAACCAAAATATCCGCCCAGAAGCAGGGGATGCGCACAAGCCAATGCGGCGGTACGTCATCCTGTAATAAATCCATGCCCAGTGGAATATAATAAATCGGTCCTGGAATGCTGCGTGGGAAGATATCCGTTGGGGGCCGGCGCTCGCTGGACTGATAGAAAAAATTGCGCGTCACCCATTCGCGCTTCCAGGCGACGACCATAAGACCGAGATAAAACAGCACCCAAACGGCGAAAATTCCCGCACCAATGCGAAGCGCCACGTCGGCGGAGCCTACGACAATAATCCAGATCACAATATAAAACATCATCAGCGTGGCAACCGCACTGATAAGAATCGGGGTAATCAGCGCACCGGATATTCCGACCGCCGCCTTGATGAGGATGTTGCGACGATTTTTCCGAAGGGCATTATGAATAACTATCTGACAAGCAGGCAGTGTAATGGGCGGATGTTGTGCGGGTAGCGAATTCACAGTCCAGAGTATAACACGCTAACCTGCTGGCTGCCGCGATGGTCGCCACGACCAGCCCTTCTGCGCACCGTCACCGGTAAAACCTACAGCGGCATATGTGCGGTAGCGGTTACAGGCGTCGCGCGGCGTAACAACCTGCATCGCCTGCTCAGTTATAAAACTCGCCTGTATTTCAAGTGGCGATTTGCCATATCCGAAATGCAGGCAATCGTTGATGTAGCGTTTGATATAATTTTCGGATCCACCAAGTTCTTCCATTTGCGCTATATGCACCAGATGGTGCAGCATCACTGCACGATCTTTGGCATAGCGCCTGCGAATATAAATGCCATAACCGAAGGTCATCGCGGAACTGTCTGGCCGCACAAGCTCCAGGCCGGGGGCCAGCTTCTGCATTAAACCCACGCCATGTACCTTGATTTCTTCCACCTGCAACACTCGAACCCTGCCTATATTCTGCACGCCTGCCAGACGCGCATCGCTCGCCTGCGATCCGGTAAGCGGGACGCCATTTCTAAGTATCGAGGATTCTTCACAGACAAACCACCGCTGAATATGCGGCATAACGACCGGGAACAGGGATTCTAACTCAGCAATGGCCATAAATTCTTTCTCCAATGCAATGAGAGGTCGCGATTGCATCTGATGATTGTTTATCGGCATAAATAGACAAAAAACACAAGAACAATGCCCGAAAACACGGTAGTTACAGCCCATAACGATCATGAATCGCTTTGAGATACGCTTCTGCTGGTTTATTATCGCAACTAACGGAATTGGACTGTTTTATGAATGAAGTATCCTGCGTGTCCGAAAACCCTCGCGATCCAAGGCGAACTTTTGCGGACGCTCATGGAGCTTTTTCACTTATTGAACTGCTGGTGGTGGTGACTATTATCGCCATACTCATTGCCTTGCTGCTGCCCGCATTAGCCATGGCTCGACGTGCTGCGGATGCCACGGTATGTGCCTCCAATCTGCATGAGATGGGAGCGGCCTATATTGAATATTTTGCGGAAGAACACGCCCACGGCATGCCCTATGACCCGGACCTGCCCAATATGTATTGGCTGGAAATGCTCGGACCTTACTTTGCCAATCAGCCACCGGTATTGCAGAATCAGAACACGGCATCGTACATTCCGGCTATTGAGCAGGCCGCTCTGATTTGCCCAAGCACACCGAATCAGACGATTGCACCCGGATCAGCAGGCTACGGTGACGCATTTACCACCTGGGGGCCGGCGGCGTGGTGGAATCAACCGACCATCACTGGCCATTATGGCAGCTATGGCATCAACGCCTGGCTGTTTGACACGTCCATGCAGGCTTCGGCCGCGGATCCCAACCCACTTTACTGGTATACATTCCATGAATTGCTGGGGTTGACACCCTATTTCAGTTACAGCGACCAAACGCCCGGCCCGCAGACGCCCGTATTTGCTGATTCGATCTGGGCGGATACCTGGCCCGACAGCAGCAATCAACCGCCGCAGTTACCCTATACGCTTGATACCGGGTATCCCACCGGTGCGCCCAAAGGCCCCGGCGGGTTGGGCCGGCTATGTATTAATCGGCATGGCCGGGCCATTAATGTTTCATTTGAAGATGGCCATGTAGAGCGCGTCCCGCTGCCGCAACTCTGGATGTTACGCTGGTCAGCGACCTCCGAACCCCGGCAAATCATCATTCCATAATCGGGCCATTACATCACGGCATGGTCAACTCACCGACACCGAGCCGATGGTGGCGAACCACCATTACCCGCACCTGACCCTGATTGGGCAATCGTGGCAGCAGGGCACCAAGATCGTTAAGGGTTCTAATGCGATAAGGGCCTAACTGCACCAGCACATCACCGGGTTTCAAGCCTGCCTTGGTCGCCATGGAATTCGCATTCACTTGCGTTATCAGCAATCCATTTTTCACGCCGAGATTAAACTTTTCCCCCAGCGTCGGCGTGACCTGTTCGACCGTACAGCCCATGACCTGTTTCACAGCGCGAATGATGCGCAATTCCCTTATTTCCGCCGGCGTAGGCGGAGCCACAGTTACGGGGTAGCTTCTGGTTGTGCCATTGGAAAAATCCACCACCACATGTTTCTGCCGCAATGTTACCTGCAGCAACGCCGCATAAGCATCAAGTAAATTGGGCGTGGCAATGCCATCCACAGATACCACTGCCGGTCCGTGCGTCCCGGCAAGCACGACATGTTCATCAATGGTGGCTGGAGAATGAAATGTTCTTTCCCCGGCAAGTGTAACGGGGATCAACAGGCCATTGGTTGTCTCCGGGTTCATCAACGTGTTGATAAGCTGATACAACCGATTGACACCGATGGCAAAACCAATGTTTTGCGCATTGCCGCGAATGGCGGTGTTAATGCCGATCACCTGCCCGTAGGCATTCAGCAGAGGGCCGCCGGAATTACCGGGATTAATGGCCGCATCGGTTTGAATCAGGTTTTTAAGCGGCACAGGGTTGTTTGGCTCATGAATTTCCCTGCCCATCGCCGAGACAATTCCGGAACTGACACTCTGGCTGAAACCAAATGGATTGCCCACGGCAATTGTCGGTTCACCGATCATCAGCGTGGATGAATCCCCAAGCGTCAGCGTGGGAAAGCTGTGGCCCGATGCCGAATTAATTTTCAAAATTGCCAAATCCGCCTGCGGATCGCTGCCAACAACATGGGCCGCATATTTTTTCCCATCGGATAACGTCACGGAAATCTGTTTTGCCTGATCGACGACATGGTTGTTGGTAACCACGTAACCATTTTTCTGAATGATAAAACCGCTGCCCAGAAAATCCGCCGGCACGCGGACATACGGGCCGATTCCCGGGCCTCCGAAAATGCTCCCAAAAACATTGACCTGCCGCGTGATAACTTTTTTTGCGGTAATAGAGACGATGGCCGGTTCCGCATGATGAATAATCTGTACCGTAATGGTATCACGCAAATTGGCGGTATTCACATGCGGCTGCCATACCGCGGCGGAACATACGCCTGCGGGAATCAGGCTCATCATCAATAACGTTGTCAGAACTTTGCTTATGCGCATCGCTGTATCTCCAAGGCCATACATCCTGTATGTCATACAGTATCAGGGGATATGAATCCAGCAACCGACCGGAAAAGAGGATCAGCAACAAACAGGCAGCACACCACCGCAACGCGTGGGAGAATATGCGTACGGCGCGCCAATGCGAAAATTGCGGGCTTGCGGTATAATTTTACCCGCGGAATTTTTAGGAGGCATCATGGCTGCATCGGCACCGGTTGCATCAACCAGTAATGTTATGGATATGGTTAAATCATTCGCAATGCAAACGGATGATTTTCTGCGTAGCTTTCTCGCGGAGGTGCATGACGCACCGCCCATACTGATGGAATCTATTTCCTACAGCCTTTTTGGCCCGGGAAAACGCATCCGTCCGGCGCTGGCGCTGTTATCATGCCGCGCCGTGGGCAGTGATGTAACGCGCGCTTTACCCGCTGCC
>JAJYPG010000111.1 GCA_021795535.1 Planctomycetota bacterium | reverse complement strand
TTTTGGCGTGCCGTTGGGCATTGGAACGGCGATTTTTATTACGCGTATCGCTCCACGCTGGCTGGCCGGACCGGTCTCCTTTCTGGTGGAACTTCTGGCCGCCATTCCCAGCATTGCCTATGGTCTTTGGGGCTGCTTTGTCATGTCGCCCTGGTTGCAAAATTATCTTGAGCCGGTCATTTATGATCTGCTTCATCACATCAGCATTATTCCAGTGGGAAAATATCCCAGTGGACGAATCGAATTTTTCCCCAGCAATCTGGTCCGTGGCGGGCCGTCCGGCAGTGATTTTCTGGCTGGTGGATTAATCCTCACCATCATGATTCTTCCCATTATCACGGCCATTACACGCGATGTTCTCCAGCAGTTTCCCACCGAACTGGAGCATGGTGCCTACGGCCTGGGGGCCACCTGGTGGCAAACCACCCGACTGGCCATCGGTTATTGCAAGGTGGGCATCTTCGGAGCGGTCATGCTGGGCATGGGGCGGGCGATTGGCGAAACCATGGCCGTTATTATGGTCATTGGCAATACCGATGCGATCAGCGCCAGTCTTTTCGCCGGTGGTCAGACCATGTCCGGTGTGCTGGCCAACGAATTCATGGAGGCCGACCATCCCATTTATCTTAGCGCCATGTTTTATGTTGCGCTGGTGCTGATGCTAAGTTCACTGGTAACCAACGTACTGGCGCGATTCATGCTCTCAAGAATTCAGACCGAAGGCAAGGCGACCTGAGACAGCATCCGGGTAAGATTAAGGATATATAATTATGGATACTCATAAGCAAATCAGTCCATTGCCGAATCCCTTCTTTGGCCGCCGCCCTGGCCGCCGTTGGGTCAGCCGGGGCGTTGGCGCGCTTTGCATACTGGCCACCGCGGTGGCATTGGCAATTCTGTTTGTGGTGCTGGCCTATATAGGAATTCGGGGCATTGAATATATGACGCCCGCTTTTTTCACCAATCTGCCCCTGCAAACGCCCGAAGGTATGCGAAACTGCATCATTGGCACCTTCATTCTTGTTGGCCTGGCCAGTGTGCTGGGTGTTCCGCTGGGCATGTTGTGCGGAATTTATCTCGCTGAATATGCGCATCAGGGATGGTTTACCCACGCGGTGCGTCTGGTCATTGATCTGCTTGCCGGCACCCCGACCATTCTGCTGGGCGTCATTGCCTGGCAGTTGGTGGTGGTGCCGATGCACCATCAATCCGGCTGGTCTGGTGCGCTGGCGCTGGCGTTCATAATGGTGCCAATTATCGCCCGCGCCACCGAGGAAATGCTTCGCCTCGTACCCCATGCCCATCGCGAAGCCTCCGCGGGACTGGGGGCCTCGCAGGCCCAGACGCTGGCGTTCGTCATTCTACCGGCCGCGAAGGCCGGCATAACCACGGGTATTATGCTGGCCGTTGCCCGTGTGGCCGGTGAAACCGCCCCATTGCTCTTTACCGCCTTGGGAAATGATCAGGCCGTTTATGACCCCAATCAGCCCTACCCATCCCTGACGCTTAAAATCTGGCAATACTCACAATCCGCCGAACTCTCCTGGCGGCATCAGGCCTGGACCGGCGTGCTGGTACTGGTAAGCCTGGTACTGGTTTTCACCGCCGCGGTGCGTTTTGCCGTCCGAGACCGGAAATAGGTACTTCCATGCCGGGAATGCAAGAGAGTGAAGCGGCGTAGCCGAGTTATAAGATGCCTGCGGCACGCCAGCCCGTCTGTAACGCAGGCGTCTTACCTGCATCGTCTCGTCCGTACTATACGGAAACACGAAACGATGACAAGAAACGGTGACAGACGGATTCACAAGGTAACAGAAGGTGAACAGAGGATTAACCAGAGGGACGACGACGGATTTTACCACAGAGGCACGACACAAAGGGCGATTTATCCACAGATTAAAACGACCAAGCCGCAGATGTCCCATGGGCACCGAGAACGATAACAAAACACATTTTACCGAGTTGGTTTTCAGGAGGGGAGTGGCGTAAAACAAAAACTTCCTGCTGACGGGGCGGAAATAACGCCGTGCTTCTCATGCCTGCCGGTTATCCAAATTCGGAAAATTAACGGTACACGCGGTTCGTAATACGGATACGAGTGATATATACAACAAGCTGGTTTAACGGCATCTGCGGATCGAAAGGAACTCCGGGCCGGGAAAAGGTGCAGGGGATTGCGGATAGTGTTATTTTTAGCTTTTTTATATCGGTTATTTGCGACAATGGTGGATGTCACATTTTTGTGTCCCCTCCACTGCCCGCCATATTCTTTGACCGTTTTGACTCTTTGAATCCCGAATTGCAATACGGATGCGTAAAGACAAGATTGGACGAATGTCCCGATCCCCCGTCTTGCCTCCTTTTATCATGATCTTTTGATCGCGAATCTGGCGGAAGACGTGCCCCGCATTCTGTGCATCGCTGTCTATGGGCGAGCATGTCTTCCAGAAGCCTTATTCTTTCTGCTGTTTTCGAGAATTTCTTTTTACCACTCGGAGAGACAATATCATCTTGAGTTGGTAATGGCGGAGTCTTCAAATCTTTCAGCTTGGGGTTAGTTTTTAATGCCTCAACAATTGCTTCATCGGAATGAACTCCGGACAGAATCTTTACATATATAGTTCTATACATTACAAGAAATGATTCTAAAGAACGCAGTCTGCTTCCTTTGGAATGGCCAAGATCATTTATAAAATGTTTGTGTCTAACCAGAAATTCCTCAAAACTATTTCTTATAGTTGTAAACTCATAAAGCTTTTTTTTGTCTTTAAGTTCCAATGCAAATCTATGGCACGCGATGAATGCTGTGGGGTGGAGATTACCCTTTGCGCCATACGAATATACGGTCTGATCTAAACCAAGCGAGCCGGCATAGGTATAATCCGCCACAAGCCTCCCCACATTTTGAATTTGTTTGAGAAACGAAACTGTGGCGGAGCCGTCATTATCGTCCGCAAGTAGTGGGGGCGAATTTGTAATCGTCTTCCGGGGTTTTTCGTGGTTTTGTTCCCACATTGCGGGCGTCACGTTGTTAAAAGTATTCACCATGTCTAAAACCATCTGAAAGGCTTCCTGAGAATATGGTTTACCCGCACGCGGAACATCTGTACTTGTCTGCGTTAGTTCGTGAAGTTGACCGAACAATAGGTCATACGTCTGTTGCCCAGTGTCACGTATTGCCTTAGATTGTTCTTGTGAACCTACCCAATGATTTTGCCCTGTACCGCGACTAATTAAGGCCCTTGTTGCTATGGCATTTGGTTTATGCCTCGCCTTAATTAAACTCAATTCGGTGGAATCAATTGGCGCGGACTTGCTGTTTATCTTTAGAAATGATTACTCTGCTGTGGCAGCGTCACCCTCTACCTTTTGTATTGGAACATGCCTCACAGCGATTGCGCGTCCACGCCGGACCATTTCTGCGTCTGCTCCTTCTGGATTTAACGCAGCTTGTTTGACTCTCGCATAATCCCCCACGCTGTCGCCTACTAGCGCTTTTGTTGCCTTATGAAATTTAACTTGCTCTGCGTTGATGTCTCCGAACAGCGCACGGGACATGTTTCCATCCCCATAATCATCGTTTACCCAAGCAATCAACGCGCTAACTCGATGCGCTCCATCGACAATGAAGATTTTGTTTGTCTGTTTAGAATGCCAGATAATGATCGCCGGAATAAGTTTTCCATCTAAAAAACTTTTAATGAAATCCGCGACCATTTCCGGGGTCCAATTGTTTGTTTAGCGCTGGAAATCTGGTTTCCTCAAAACGCTAAAATATAATTTCCCGTTCTCTAAGTCTTCAGCCTTAAAGGTCGGTTCACTTCCAAGTGTGGCCGTGGAGTCTATTGAAGATTCAAAATTCTCACGTCGTATCAGGGCATCGAGATTTACTTTGTGCGTTGCCAATGATTTTCCTTTCGGCTGAAATAGATGGCTAAGGCCGATGGCGATACCGGCGGTGATTGTCGATTATGTTACTGCATATCCGGCTTCAGTGAGCAAGAGGCCTCCCGCGTTGCTTGCACTCTCGATGTATCCCTTTTCCATTAACCAAGCGATCGCAGACGCTAAATCTGCACTTCGGAATCGCCGGTCCTTTATAAAATAATCAGTGCTCGTGCCAGGCGGCATGGTTTCTCCTGGCCGACACTGGTGTTCGGCGAACATCGCCAGAATTCGCCTTCCGCCTTCTTCAGGTTTGGGTAATGTCGCCAAGGTAAATTCCTTTCAAAAGACCTTTGATATTTATCCTATTCCCTGCCCCCGCCTACCACAAGGCCTTATCGTGGCCGTCTCCGGGCGGACATCTCCCTGTTTTCTGGCATTTCGTCCCAGGTGTGGCTCTCCAGTTCCCGTCCGGTGCGTTTTTTGTTTTCGCCGCCCAATTGTTTGAAGAAGAATGCCACGCCCGCATTTTGGCATTGATCGCGTATATCCGTTACCCAATCGGGATTCATCGAGCGGGCATCAGGTCCGGATTCGCCGCCAATAATGGTCCAGTCGATGCCGGCCAGAATCAGACTTTCGATTGTAGATTTTGCGGACATCTAACCTTCAATTCTCACGCGGCGAGGTCTTTAACGACCTGGCCGCGCAGGCTCCATCGGACGGGGATTATTTCGTAACGACGCATGGCCTCCATCACGGGTTCGCCAACGCGCGCATACTGGTCGTTTATGATGGCATCTCCTCCGATGAGCCGGTTCTGAATCGTCACTTTTCCGCGTCTGGTTTCAGCCAGCGCTCCTCGCGAAGCCGATCCACGGCAATGCGGATATGTTGAGGTTTCAGCACGGATCGCTTGCGGTCATTCCAGGCGTGTACTCGCTGGGTAATTATCGCAGAAACGTCAGTTGGGGCACCAATTCGTGTGGCCGCCCAGTGGGCGCTGGAAAGCAATTCCATGCCATAGGGCGATTCGAATCCGGATATCAATTTTGTAACGCGATCAAGGTGGTGCCGGGTGGATTCGGGGGCCGCTGCCAGAAAGGCATCCGCTTCCTCCGCTGCGTTCGGCATCAACTCAATTTCCACGTCCGGAGAGACACGGTCGCCCACTCCATTGAGAAAATGTCCCTGCAAGCGTTCCAGAACCTTGTTGAGATTATCCGCGTACGGGCCGTAGGTGGCGGCCACGAAGCGAAGCTGTAATGGCTCTCCGGCCTCCTGCATAAAATAGGCAAGCTTTTGTATCTCCAGGAGGGTGCGGCGGTAATCAAGAGCCGAGTACCGCTCCATCAGTTTAATAATGGCTGCCCGGCCCGGGGTCATCTTCGGCCGCGCGGTTCCGACCGGCATATCCGCCGGTGCCGGAGCGCCGACAGGTTCAAAAATATGAAACTCAACGGCAGGCAACTGCGATACGGCACTGAGGATCAATGGCTTGACCACGCGCCAATCCAGGCCTCCATTGCCGCAGCCGAGCGGCGGAATGGCAATCGATCTGATACCTAGCCGCCGTATCTCTGCAACCAGCGCCTCAAGCCCGGTACGAATGTCTTCCATTCGGGACCTTTCGCGCCAGTGAAG
Source organism: Planctomycetota bacterium (assembly GCA_021795535.1). Next base: position 141 of record JAJYPG010000111.1, on the reverse strand, counting down.
CTTGGTCGGAAAATTGATGATGTAGGCGGGATTCACCATTGAGCCGGTAGCCACGGTCAACATGCTTCCCGGTTTAACCTGTCCCGCTCTGCAGTCGCGTTGGTATACGGTGAAATTTTCCGGAAACGCCCGCTTGAATTG
>JAJYPG010000110.1 GCA_021795535.1 Planctomycetota bacterium | reverse complement strand
TCGGCCATGGTCTACATTTAAGTGGTTTTAGAACATATTCCGCCGCGCAGCGTTCAAAATTATTGATTATTGATCAGTAATACGAGTGAAGCAATACAGGACCGTTTTCGCGATTGGATGCCGCAAAAAGTGTCACACAACCACCGTCATGGTATAAAATTTCAACTGATGGCGTTATTCTCTTGGTATGTCTTTGCGGAGCATTGTGATAGTGACCAGCGATACACCTCTGAAAAACATGGATGAAGCAATAGCCGCCAGAATGCGGACATTCTCCAACCATTTCTCGGCCATGGAAAACGAACTGGGCAAGGTGATGGTGGGACAGAGCGACATCATTCGCCATACTCTGTTGTGTCTGCTTACCGGAGGGCATGCTCTGTTGGAAGGCGTTCCGGGGTTGGGCAAAACGCTTCTGGTCCGCACACTCGGGCAGGTTCTCGACCTGACATTTTCGCGGATTCAATTCACACCTGACCTTATGCCCGCGGACATTATTGGCACCAGCATTCTGGCAACCGATGCCATGGGTAACCGCACACTGCAATTTCAGCCCGGTCCACTGTTTGGCAATCTGATATTGGCGGACGAAATCAATCGCGCCACGCCCAAAACACAATCGGCCCTTTTGGAGGCGATGGCGGAAAGATCGGTCAGTGTGGGACGCACCACACACAAAATGGCGGACCCGTTTTTTGTGCTGGCCACGCAGAACCCACTGGAAATGGAGGGAACCTATCCACTGCCCGAAGCGCAACTTGACCGCTTTGCCATGAAGCTCTGCGTGCGCATTCCCAGCGAGACCGAGCTGTTGGAGATCATGCAGCGCACCACCGGGGCACAACTGCCTGCATCATTTACATTGGTCCATGCCGGAATGCTCGCAGATATGAAAGCGCTGGTGCGTCTGGTGCCGGTGCCGCAAGTGTTGCAACGCTATATTGCCCGTCTGGTGCTGGCGACTCATCCGGAAAGCCCGGAGGCAACGGAACTGGTGAAGAAATACGTTCGCCATGGAAGCAGCCCACGTGGTGCCCAGGCAATGGTACTGTTGGCCAAGGCCATGGCGCTGGTGCATGGGCGGCCCAATGCGGGCCTGACGGATATTCAGGCCATCGCCGTATCTGTTCTGGCACACCGGCTTATTCTTTCCTTTGATGCACAGTTGGATGGCATAACGGCGGAAAATATTATCCGCGATGTGCTGACACGAATGCTGGCGGACCTGGAATAATGAGCGGTGTCGCTTCAGTGTGGAATTATGGATGAGTTTATTAAATAAATGCCACGGAGACAACGGATAGAAACATGACAATTCAGCACCTGGTACTTCAGATCGCAATTATTCTGCTGGTGGCTCGCGCCTGTGGCGCCGTGCTGCGCTTTCTGGGGCAACCGGAGGTGATCGGGGAAATGATCGGCGGCCTGTTGCTGGGACCATCGGCTTTGGGATTAATATGGCATGGAGCGGTTCTGAACTGGCTCTTTCCGAAAACCTCCATGCCGCTGCTTAACTTGCTGGCCGATCTGGGCGTCATTTTTTTTATGTTTATTGTGGGTTTGGAACTAGACATCATGACGCTGCGCGGCAAAGGCCCCACCGTGGTGGCATCGGGTCTTTCGAGTCTGATTGGGCCATTTATCTGCGGCCTGGCAATCGCGTGGGGCATTCTGCATTTTCACCTGATTTCCGGAACCATTAAAAGTCCGCTGGCGTTTATTCTTATGGCCGCAACGGCCATGGGCATGACCGCTTTTCCGGTGTTGGCGCGTGTGATCAGCGATTTGAACCTTGGAAAAACATCGGCCGGTCTGCTGGCGATACCAGCGGCGGCGGTATTGGATGTGACGGGTTGGTGCCTGCTGGCGGTTATGTACGATCTGGCGCGTGCCAGCCTGGCGGGACACAGCTCATCGGTCTGGACTTCGGTATGGGTGGGGACGCGTACCGCACTGCTGGCGGCGGCGTATGTGATTGTAATGATGTTCGTGATCCGCCGCTTTTTATGGCGATTTTACGCACACTTTGAAGTTCGCGGCAAAGTGAGCCGCAATGTGCTGGCCATAACTCTTTTCATGCTGCTTATGAGCAGCCTGGTGGCGGAAGGCCTGGGCATTAACGCCATTTTTGGCGCTTTCATGATGGGGCTTATTTTCCCCGCCGATGAGGCCTTTGTACGGCATATCACATCGAAACTCGAAGATATTACCTTGCTGGTGCTCATGCCGATCTTTTTTGCCACGGTCGGGCTGCATACAAATATTGTGGCGTTGGCGGGCGAAAACATCTGGAAACTCTGGCTTGGTCTGGCGGGAATTCTGTTTGTCGTCAAGTTTCTCTTTTCATCCACTCCGGCGTGGCTGCTGGGCGCCAAGGCTGGCGATGCAGCCAAGCTCGGATTACTCATGAACACACACGGGGTGGTGGAACTTGTGGTGCTGAGTCTGGCCTGGCAGATGCACGCCATCAATTCCCATATTTTAGCCCTGTTAATTCTGGTGCTGCTAACGATCACTATTTTTTCCTCAGGCGTTACCCGGTTGATTGAATTTCCTGCACAGCGGCGTAAATTGCGACTTACCCGCAGTGCCGATGGCAGCACCCCCGATTCGCAAGCCGCAGGAGCCATGCATGTTCTCGTTCCGCTTTCGCAACCAGCCACAGCGGCAATGCTGGTAAGACTGGCGGGAGCTTTTCTGGCTGGCCGCCCCGGTCGGATAAGCGCGCTGCGTATGCACGAACCAGGAGACTGGCAACTTACCCGTGATGTTCTAGGCCCGGTCGCGGAAGACCCGCTGGAAGTGGCAAACCGAGAAGCTGGCATTCGCCATCTGAATTTACAGACCATGAGCTTTCCAAGCCGCACCATTGCGCGTGATATTTGCCGTGTGGCGGAATATCAGGCGGCGAACTGGATTCTGCTCGGAGCGCACCGTGGGATTCTCGATACGTCGGCGATTGGCGGCGTAGTGCAGCAGGTTCTGAAAAAAGCGATCTGCAATGTCGGAATACTTATCAGCAAGGAATTGGGGGAGGTACGGCGGATTCTGGTGCCCTATGTGGGCGAGGCCCAGGATGCCGGCGCATTGCTGGCTGCACAGCTTTTAAGCCGCGATCCTCAAGTCCAGATCACCATTCTGCATGTGGTGAAACCGGAACGCGCCAACCCACAGGATGAACTCGGTGTGAAAGGGCTGGTGGACCGGTTTCTGCCCAACCCGGATGGCGGCAATCGCATACACATGCAAATAATTCCAAGTGATGACCCGGTGGGCGTGGTGGTGGAGCATTCGCGAAAACACGATCTGATCGTGCTGGGCATTTCCCCCTTGTGGAAATTAAAGGAAAGTCTGCTGGGCCGCGCGTCAGGGTCCGTGGCGAAAAAAACCAACTGCTCCATTCTTGTGGTCCATGCCAATACCGGCTCTCCACCCGCCGCCAGACCGCAGCAAGGCGAACACTGACAGACCTTAACGCCCGCAGGATCAGCTTGCCATGCGAATGTCCTGCAACGTCATGCCCGCGGACCGCTTGGCGGCACGACGTATCCACTTGTTTTGACTCAAGGTGTAATGCAACAATAATTGCTCAATAGCATCCGCCTTTGGCCGATAGTCCGATGCCCACCGGGAAACACCAAGTTCCATGATCGCCGCTATCCGCCAGGAAAGGTCTTTGTCGTGCTTTATCATATAGGCCATATCCGCCGCACGAGGATCGGTTACACTTACGAATCCAAGTTTGGCAAACCATTTTTTGGTGGCGGAGGCTATGGCCTTCCGAACCCTGGCACAGCGCGAATACTTCCCCGCGTTGGCCAGTGGACCACTCTTGTAAAGCTGCATCAATCCTTCCACGCCATAGGCCATCGCGCCCAAGGCATTGCCACGCACATTGACCAACAATCCGCGACGCCATACCCGACGGCCAAACAATGCGCAGGCCTGCAGCGCTTTTTCCGCGGCATGTGGCTTGCCGTCGGCAATAAATCCGGATCCGGCCGTTGCACAGATATCTCCCAGTGCTGCCACACGATCCGCCACCGGATCATCCGCCGCGGGCAGTGGCAGTTTTTCCGAGAAAAGCAAATGAGTTCTACCTACATTGCGTACCGCGGCCTGCTCCAGCAAATCAACAATTTTCATGAGTTTCGCATCTTTTTCCGGCGCAATGTTATGCCGCGCGTTATCCAGCGAATCGGCATCCGGAGCCAGAGCGACAAGCTTTTGATAAGCCTCCGTATACAGGGCACCCGCCCCATCTCCATTGCGCGGCGGGGCAAGCGACCCGAAAGATTTATTCACTTTTATGACTTGCAAGAAGTCTGGCCGCTTCACATGGGATGATGGCCTCCCGATGCTGGCGGGCCAAAGCGCATAGGCCGCAATTGCGACAATAACCACCAGCAGAAGCAGTACCACCGCAATACCGACTTTATATCCAGACATATCTTGTTACTCCGTAAAAAACGTCTTGCGCCATCTTGCGGAACTTGCGGAACTTGTCAACCATGAAAACAAATGCCCCCCTTCGGGCAGCCCTGACGGCCTTTTCCGATCCATATCACTCCAAAACACGATCCCCATTGACCGGCATATCAAACAAGGCCTCAATGAAAAGGCCAAATCAACAATTTCAGCGGAATGACGTGAACATGCGGCTGGGCCAATGTGCCGTCCACCCGTATCTGAAGCAGTTGCGAGCGCGCCAGCCCGAAGAAAAACCCGATGACTGGCAAACGGGTGCCATGCGGCGATTCCGTCAGCATATGAATATTTAACTTTCTAGTTCCCATATCAAGGGTTCCACGTCCCACCACATTCACACCGCTGCTATGGAGTTCTATATGTGAGAAATCAACCGTGTTGTGCCGCAGTGTATAGGTGATTCCCGCGTAGGTGAAAGCATTGCTGACAGGAAACCGAAGCGTGGCAATCTGCAGCAGTCCCATGGCCAGGGGAACATTGAACAGGCTGGCATTGGAAATGGTCAGACTCCCCCGGCCCTGGCGTGTTTTAGAGCTGGTGAAAAGCCCGCGCAAATCCAGACTGGCATTCACGGTTCCGCGACTAGTGGTGGCCACAGGCGGCTTGGGATAATTCTGGGAAAGAAGTGTGGCCAAATGAACATTCGTGAGTGAAAACCTGGCGGCATAGCCGGGCGCTTTGCCTACATTCATGTGGACATATCCGCCAATATCACCACCGGCGATCATGCCCTTCACATCATCAATCACAATGGATCGCGTGAGCGCATCGGTGGCAATTCGTCCGGTAAGCGGCGTGATCATCTTGCCATTCATTACCAGATTATTCACGGAAAATTGCCCTATAACATTGGGCACCGATTGCCCCTGAATCCATTGTCCGGCCAGGGAAAGCGCGGCGTTGGCCGCCACCGTTTTAAACCAGCCGCCACTGGAGGCGTGGTTGACAATCAGGTTTCCGGAAAAATCCCAGTGTGCCTTATTTTTAACCATTTTCCGTGAAAGACTGGAAAGCATCAGATTCCACGCGCCATGCAACCCAAGCGGCTGCACAAACCGCCGAGCCGCGGGCGGCAAGGCTTGAATCAATTTAGGATCCATATCCGGCGCGGATGCGGACAGGGAAAGTTCCGCAGCTCCGGTTTTTGTCAGATACTTTCCGGTTGTGAATAATCGTATATTGAGA
>JAJYPG010000109.1 GCA_021795535.1 Planctomycetota bacterium | reverse complement strand
ATCTAGCGTGGAATTCCCGCCGCCACCAGACTATTCATGGTCAGATTCCACGGCGTTACAAACAGCATGGGACAGCGCTGTTCCGAGCGAACCATGGATTTCAGCAGAGCTTTTTTCGGTGCCACCTGAATACCAGCGATACGGGGCAGATTCATTCCCAGCCGAGACGCCGTCCGCACCCCCCACGTTCCCCACGCATGAATATGTGTTGGTTCGTACTTTCCGACAGTCTGGCTTAGCGCCCGCAACAGTGTGGGATCCCAACGGGCTAGACCGCGGCTCCAGGTCAATTGGTCGGGCTTTACGCCAGCCATCAACGCCGCATCGCGCCATCCATAGTTCCCCAAGACCAGAACGTGCTGGTCGGCGGACAATTTTTCCAGCAGCAGAACAATGGTATCCAGCGTGTCCAGGCCACAGGTCGGGTCAATAATATGCAGAATTTTCATAGTGGGGATGCGCTCCATTCGGCCTGTATTTATATTGGCCAATCACCCGGAATTAACAAATCAATATCCTTATGGCCAGATGATATCCGTGGACTCAAATACCGGGCCATCGGTGCAGGTCAGTTTGTAAACCCAATCCGATGTCTCCGGCACACGAAATTTAATGACGCAGCTTTGGCAGGTGCCCATTCCACATGCCATCGGCTGTTCCAGGGAAACCTGGCACGGAATGGCAAGCCGGGCCGCCAGAATGCTGGTGGCCTTCATCATGGGCGTGGGACCGCAGCAGAAAATAACAGTGTCGCGACCGATTAACGCAGGATGATTCTCAAGAAAACGCTCCAGCGCGGCGGTAATGAATCCCCGGAATCCCAAAGAACCATCGTCTGTGGAAATAACCGTGGGTATGCCAAATGCGGCAAACTCCGCGGTGGCATTTACCGGAATCGGCTGGGCTGACGGAACAGGCGCCCCCGGCGGCATGGTAAGGGAAACCAGCCCGCCCTTTTGTGCGCCGGCAAACGCGATGGCGTTTATTCCGCGGTGCGCGAGCTTTTCCGCCAGATATATCATGGGCGGAATGCCGACCCCGCCTCCAACCAGCAGGGCTGTTTTTATATCCGTTCCAATACGAAAGCCTTTGCCCAGCGGCCCTAAAATGGAAACGTTATCGCCGGGGCGCAGTGCCTGGAGTATTCCCGTCGCCTTGCCCACCACACGATGGATAATATCAAGGTCTGTATATGTTCGACCGGGGCCATCGCGTCGTCCGGCAATGGAAAATGGCCGCCGAAGATACGGCAGATCGGAGCTGAAAAAACGGTCCGAAAATGCGGGCGGCCTGCTTCCTGGTTCCCATTCCAGATTTTGTGGAATGCTGGTCATAGCCTGTGTTTCGGAAAGAATCTGCACGAACTGTCCCGGCTCGCTGCGCGGAAAATTCTCCACTCGCAAGACCAGGCGGTAATGCTCCTGGCATAACTGATGATTGCCCGTTACCACGGCATGAAACTCCCCGCGCTGTCGCTGGCCGCGGGCGGGCTGATGAAGGATGTTGGAAATTGAACTCATGGCTTTTGATCCTGGCCTGGTAACGCCGACGATCCAGCCAATATGGCCGACATAACCAAAGATGTTAAAACAACGTTTAGATTTTCCCTTCCCGGATTTTTTTACGACACACCCTGCGCCACTCCAGGTTATCCCAGCGTATCCGGCACGCCGCATCTCAAGAGGCCATATCAGTGCCGCAGATGCGTTGTTTGCCGCTGTATCGCCGGGCGATCAAGGCCTTTGGCCGCGGAATTCCCGGAATTTCCGGCCATCGCATCGCGTACCGATGCGGCAATTCCAGCGGCATCAAGCCCCACTTCCTTAAGCTGCTCCGACCGACTCGCCGCCCGGATGAACCGGTCCGGCAGACCGCAGCGCGTTACCATGCGGGCATCATGGCATCGGAGTTGGGCATATTCCAAAACCGCGGTGCCAAAGCCATTGATAATGGCATGGTCTTCCACCGTGATGATCGGGACACCAACTGAAAAAAGTTCATCAAGCATCAGGCCATCCAGCGGTTTGCAGAAACGGGCATCCACGACGCCCACATCCAGGCCATCATTCTCCAGTAACTTTGCCGCCGCCAGTGACTGGCTGGCCAGCGATCCGTAAGCCACAATGGTCGCGTCCGCACCGCCCCGCAGACGGCGCGATACGCCGCCACATCGGCCAATGGACCAGGCGGTTGGCGGCGCCAGCGGCTCCGCCGGGCAATTGTCCCGCGGATAGCGAATTTCACAGGGCGTTTCAAGTGTCATGGCCAGGTCCATTGAAGCCCGCAATTCCAGCTCATCAGAAGGAGCCATGAGTACAATGCCCGGCTGACTTTTCAGGAATGCCAGATCACAAAAACCGTGGTGAACCGCACCGTCATCACCCACCAGGCCGGCCCGGTCCACACAGAAAATAACCGGCAACCCCTGCAAACAGACTTCCTGAAAAATCTGATCAAACGCACGCTGTAAAAAGGTGCTGTAAATGGCCACCACCGGGCGCAGGCCGCCTTTGGTCATGCCCGCCGCCATTGCGGTGGCATGGCTTTCACATATACCGGTATCAAAATAACGGTCAGGGAAGAGCGGTTTGAGTTTAATCATACCGGTGCCATCCGGCATGGCTGCGGTTATGCCGACCACGTTGGAATGTTTTTTGCTCAAGTCGGTCATGGCGTCGGCAAAGGCGGAAGTCCATGATTTTCCCGACCCCTGATTCATAACGACACGGCACCCCTCCAAACTGAAAGGTTTGGGGCTGTGGAAGGTGGTGGGATCTTCCGAGGCCCACTCGTATCCTTTTCCTTTGACGGTTTTGACATGCAGAATCGCCGGGCTGTTGAGATTTTTCAATTCGTTGAATTTTTCCATAAGTCCAGGCAGATCGTGACCATCAACCGGGCCAAAATACTTCAGGCCTAAATCCTCAAAAATATGCCCTGGGGCAATGGCGTTTTTAATGCCCTGTTTAATATGAAAACCAACATCAGATATTTGCTGGCCATACGGAATACGGTCCAGCAATTCCTGCACCCGCCGCTTTACCTCATCATAAGTGGTGGTAACACGCAGGTGTTCCAGATAGTTGGCAAAAGCGCCCTGCGGCTCGCTGATGCTCATGGAATTATCATTAAGAATAATGAGCATCTGGCGTTTAAGTGTTCCCGCTCCGTTAAGCCCCTCAAGCGCCACGCCATTTACAATGGAAGCATCACCAATGAGAGCTATCACACGCGTGTCACGCTTCAGCAGTTGATCCGCCCGCGCCATACCCACCGCAGTGCTGATGGCCGTTCCCGCATGTCCCACGCTGAAGAGGTCATAAGGTCCTTCAGCGGGTTCGGGAAAGCCGGAAATACCACCGTTTTTACGCAACGTGGAGAATTTTTTATAGCGGCCGGTAATGAGCTTGTGGGGATAGCACTGGTGGCCGACATCCCAAAGCAGTCGGTCATGAGGCATATTAAAGACCCGGTGCAGAGCCAGGCAGACTTCCACCGTGCCCAAGTTTGGCGCAAGATGTCCGCCGTTGGTGCTGACCGTGGTTACGATGGTCTGCCGAATTTCTGCAGCCAGAACGGCAAGCTGCTCCATGGAAAGATGTTTCAGATCGGCAGGGGACTCAATCGTATCCAGAATTTTGGTCATAGGTTGATTCTCGCTAAAACCTCAGGTCAACTATTCCACCATCCGGGCGGAAATATCCGGCGTACCAGACGTTGGTGAAACCAATACAGCGAAACACTTGCAACGCATGGTCTCTCACCGGTGAACAAGTCGGTCTTGCGGCCCAGGCTGTTACTCCGTGGCATACAAGGAAACCGATCCGCTCGCCGACACTGTGCGGCATCTACCTGTTTACGGCTCACATCCGTATGAACCATGTATCCCAAGCGACAACCGCGCTCAAAAACAAATTCTTGAGCATGTCTGACTAAAGAATGATATTCGAGCCGCCATGGAAAGAAAAGCAAAACAAAGAGGCAATCGGGCGAAGAAATCTTTTGTTTTTCCGGGATTTAGCCGGTTTCTGCCCAAGAAAATGCCCGGGAAGCGTCTTTTTGAAGGAATTTCATGTTGCGTGTCACCAAACAGGGTTCATCATTTATCCAGACAAAATCTGAAAAATATTCCGAAAAAGGTTTAATTTTGCAGGCCGATTCAGTTTTAACCGGAAAAACAGGAAACACAAACGAGCCTGCGGACACGCTTGAGCTTCCGTACGTAATAATTTTTCCGGGGTGGGTGGAAAGTGGTTATTATTGGCTTAAAATATATGCCAAAAACGCATTCGACGAACTGGCGAGAGCGGCTGATGGCAACTGCGATCCCAGAGGCCCGGAAAAATTGTCATGCGTTGAGCTACCGGGGTTTCCGCCTAAAAACGGCACACCCAAATTCGTTATTTGCCGAGCTATCCGAACATCTTTTATTTATCACGTTTTGTCAGTATTCTAACCGACGACATGGAAACACAGGAGACAGACATGATCCCCACACGAATACTGGGTAAAACCGCACTGAACGTAACGGCACTTGGTTTTGGCGGAGCGGAAATTGGTTTTAACGAAGTTGGTGTGGAGGCGGCGGAAAAGATTCTCAACGCGGCACTCGATGCAGGTTTGAACACCATTGATACCGCGGAGTGTTACCGTGAAAGCGAGGTGCTGATCGGCCAGGCGGTGGGCCATCGCCGTGCGGAATATCATTTATTCACCAAATTGGGCCATGGGAAAAATGCCGGGCTGGATTATCCTGACTGGGCGCCGGAGCTTCTGGAAAAAAGCATACACCGCAGCTTACAGCGGCTCCGCACCGACCACGTCGATCTTCTGCAACTGCACTCCTGCGATTTGGCCGATCTGGAAAAAGGCGACGTGATAACAATTCTGGAAAAATTCAAAAAGGATGGCAAGACACGTTTCATTGGCTACAGTGGCGACAATGCCGCCGCCCTTTGGGCCGTGAACAGTGGTCGCTTTGACACGCTGCAAATTTCCGTAAACATAGCCGACCAAGCGGGTATAGCCACGATTTCCGCCGCGAACAGGGCGGGCATGGGAGTTATCGCCAAGCGACCGGTAGCCAACGCCGCATGGATTACCGGACAAAAGCCCACGAATTCCTACGCGCACGGTTACTGGGATCGGCTGCAAAAATTACAGTATGACTTTTTAAGCCTTCCGGTAGAGGCCAGCGTGGCACACGCATTGCGTTTTACGCTGAGTATTCCTGGCGTCAGCACCGCCATTGTGGGAACCATGCACCCGGAACGATGGCCGCAAAATTTGTACACTGTGGCCAAGGGCAATCTCTTGCAAACGGAATATGGCGCCATTCGCACCCGCTGGGACAATGTGGCGAACGCAGATTGGGTGGGGTTGATCTGACAACAATGATTCATAAGTCAAAAAAGCAGGCCGCGCCATTCGGCGGCGACCTGCTTTTGTTTGGTGTAAAAGCCTGATATGGAGGCTTATTATTGCGTTCGGGGCACAGTGGTGGAGAGTTAATCCTTCATCTTTGCAGCCTGCTGGGCGGCTTCCTCAACAGCACCAACGTACATGAATGCGCCTTCCGGCAGGTGGTCCCATTTGCCTTCCACAATTTCGCGGCAGGAACGGATGGTATCAACCAGTTTTACATTGGAACCGGCTTTGCCGGTGAAGACTTCCGCCACAA
>JAJYPG010000108.1 GCA_021795535.1 Planctomycetota bacterium | reverse complement strand
CAATTCTTCAGCGGTTTGCTGATCCTAACTTACTGGAATGGAAACAATTTGTTGTCATGACGGGGATTTCTTTCCTCGTTACCATTGTGGTGTCACTGCTGACCCGCCCCACTGCGGCGGCAGTTACAGAGCATTTTTATCGCGTTACCCGGCCATTCGGGCTATGGGGGCCCGTGCGGAAAATATTTTCCCCCGATCAACGCAAGGCCCTGGCCAACGAGCACCGCAATGATTTACTCACAGTACCATTTGCTCTGCTCTGGCAGGTGACGCTGTTTCTACTGCCGATGCAGTTGGTGATGAAAGCGTACGGCTCGTTTTGGCTCACGCTGCCGCTGTTTCTGGTAGGCGTTGCGGGAATGTATATTTTCTGGTGGCGCCAACTGCCCGTAGCAACCACCAGCGATGCGCTATTTCCGATGGATAATTTGGAACGCAAAACATCCGCAGATCAGGAGATGACAGATCGTTGAGCCGCTGGCTCGGCGGATTAACCGGTTGCCCTGAATTGTTTGCGATGGGCTTGCAGCCATTGCTGCCACGGGCCGGAATGCTGCGGAAATTTCTGGCCTGTTTGAATCGTTAAATCATTCCATGCGGCCTGAACAATGGCAACATTGCGATCATCAAGCGCGTTGATGAGCGTTTCGATAACCAGCCTTGTTTTGTATGGCTTTAAAGCTTCGGCGGCATAAATGCGGACTTGCGTCTGAGAGTCACTTTGCAGGCGCGTAATTAAATCCGGAATTAGAATTGGATTATTCACATAGGTTGCGGCCATGGTGGCACACAAACGCACAAACTGCGACGAATCAGTTAACCCCCTTTGCAGATCAGGTGCCACGGACGGCTGACCGGAAGTGCCCAAAGCCAGCATAGCCTGACCGCGAACCAATGGCGACGGGGAATTTTCCGCCAGGCGATAGGCATCCATATATGGCTTTTCATGCCCCCATTTTTGTTTGGACATCCAGGCGATGGCCTCGCGCTGAGTGTCTGGATTATCAGTGGCAAAAAGATTACGCGCCTGCGTTACAACGGAATGTCCCCCGTGCAGATGCTTCATCCAGTTTTGCACCAGAGAATTAAAATTTTGTCCGTCATTGTTGCCGGAGGAACATCCGGAGAGCATCAGCAGCGACGCCATGCACGCCATGAAAATGAGGCCCGCACGCCATAAGCGAAGCAAGCCTTGAATGAAATTTGGATACTGATTCATAATTATTCCGTTGACGCCGTTTCAAGTACTTCAGGATCCACCCATACCGGTTGGGAAATAGACCTGCCAAGAAACCGATTCGCCAGACTTTCAAATCGCTGGCCCTGATCCGTGACATAACACGTCAGTGTGCCGTCTTCCGGCTCACCGGGATGCAGTGCCGCCATTGTAGTAAGCTTTTCCCGAACCACCAAGGCCGTCTGATCCGCTGAATCCACCAAGGTGGTCAAAGGTCCCATTAACCGGCTGATTGTTTTTGCATAAATGGGGTAATGCGTGCAGCCGAGTATCAAGGCCGGTGGATTCAATGATTTCAGCGGTGCCAGATATTCCGCCAGTACCGCCTGCACAACAGAGCTATCTTCCGCGCGCCCTTCTTCAATCATCGGCACCAGCAATGGACAGGCCCGCCCAACCAGATGCACCGCCGCATCCCGCCGATTTACCGCCTGCACATACGCCCGGCTGGCGATCGTCGCTTCCGTGGCCAGCAGCCCAATAGCGCAATCACCGGTGGGCCGCTGCCGCCGCGCTAGCCGCACGGCGGCTTCTGCACCGGGTTCCAACACGCCAATAACGGGCACGGAAAATTCGGTCAGCAGGTCCTGCAAGGCGGTAGCACTGACGGTATTACATGCCACGACCAACAATTTGGGATTCATCTGCATGAGAAATCGCAAGCACTGGCGTGCAAATTGCAAGACCGTACGCGGAGATTTTGTACCATAAGGCAGCCGGGCCGTATCACCAAAATAAATCAGCGATTCGGCGGGTAAATGCCGATGCAGCGCCTGTGCCACCGTTAAGCCACCGAGTCCAGAATCAAATACGCCAATGGGGCGAGTTGCTTCACTGATGCGATCTGATTGTTTTTTCACTATTTCCAAAGCCATAGGTTCCCAAGATTCCCGAAGTCGGCGGTTGTCCAAATAATCCGCCAGCCCCGCGGTTATCGGCTTCCGCGCAAGCATTGCCGGGGTTATATTAACGCCAGCAGCAAAAGATGCCCAGCTAATTGAAGTTATCCAAACGTGATTTAATTATGCGGCCTTCCACCGATGCAGCAAATTGATGCAGTCGTCGGCACTGCCGGGACTGGCATATAGATTTCCCTGTACCAGATCACAGCCTAGGCGACGTACCACAATATCCTGATCCCGGGTTTCCACCCCGCCGGCGGTAACTTGTATACCCAGGCGGTGGGTAAGATCCGTAAGCCCGGCCAGAAGATCAATATCTGGCTGGGACTGCGGCAATCCAGCAATGAATTGGCGGTCAATCTTAACGCGATTAATCATCAGTCTGCGCAGGCAAGCCAGCCCTCCGCTGCCGCCCCCAAAATCGTCGAGTGTCACTCCGACACCCATCTGTCGAATGTTTCGCAGAATCTGCTGGGCGTCGTTTTGCAGCAGCCCGGATTCAGTTATTTCCAGATCCAGGCTTTGCGGTTCCAAGCCGCTGGAAATCAGTACACTTTCAACTACTGAAATCAAATTCTGATCCGAACATTGAAATGGGGAAAGGTTGACCGCTAATCGCAGCTTTATGCCTTGTCGGCGCCAGATGGCCATTTGTTCGCCGGCATTTTGCATAAGAACCGGTCCAAGCTTGCGCATAAATCCGGTACGTTCCGCAACTGGAAGAAACTCGGCGGGTACCAGCAAACCCAAGTCCGGATGTCGCCAGCGCAGCAGTGCCTCCACCGCAACGGGTTTAAGGGTTTGTGCGTCCAGCAGCGGCTGATAATGGAACACGAATTCTCGGGCTTGCATGGCCTTTTGCAGTCCGCCGCGCAGCCGGGTTTCGCGCGTAATCTGATCCGTCAGCGCGGAATTATGGAAAGCCAGCTTACGCCCCCCTTCTCGCTTGGCGCGATACATGGCTTGATCGGCGGCGGCGAGTAATAATTCAGGCGTTTTTCCATTGCGCGGATACATCGCTGCGCCGATGCTTACACCCACATATACCACTGATCCATCGGCGACAATCGGCTGGCGCATGGATTCAATCAGCCGATGAGCCAGTTCTGCGGGATCGCTTTCATTGGAAGCCGCAGGAATGAAAACCGCGAATTCATCGCCGCCAATACGGGCGATCATGTCTCCGGTGCGCGCGATTTGCTTGAATCGTTGTGCCACTTCGCACAGCACGCGATCACCGGCAGAATGCCCCAGGCGATCATTAACTGGTTTGAATCCATCGAGATCAAGGAAGAGCACGGCCGATTTTCCGTTAATCCGCTCAGCCTGCGCCAGACCATAGGTAAGCCAGTTCATAAATAGCGCGCGATTGGGCAAATCCGTTAACGGGTCGTTATTGGCATTATGGGTAAGACGATCCGTCGTTTCCGTGTTGCGGCGAACATCATGGACAAACCGCCAATACATACCCGCTAACGTCAGCAGCAGCACCAGGCCAAAACCGCTTATCATTATTTTCGTCATACGCATTCGATGCTGGGCCAGCACATGCTCATAAATGGCCACGCGATTGTATCGGGTCCTGATACTCGAAAGTTCCGCCCGTAACAGGTCCATAAATTGTTTGCCGACATTGGTACGCACGACATTGGCTGCGGCATTGAACCCCTGTTTGCTGCGCACGCGAATAGTCTGATCAATTTCAGCGATCTTTTCTGCTGCAAGCGTCCGAATATCCGCAATCAAATTTGCATTTTTCGCCGTTGCCGGCAGCAATTTACCCAACCGCTGGATTCGCTGGTCAATGGAAACGCAGCCACGATGATAAGGTTCCAGATAACTCAAATCGCCCGTAATGAGATACCCGCGCTGACCGGTTTCAATATTCTCCAACCCGATAAGTACTGAATCGGCAGCTTGCACAATTGACGAAGCTCTGCTGACGCGCCGCTGTGCCGCCAACGCCCGTCCACCCTGCCACATGGCAAGCAATCCCAAGGCAATGACCGCCAAGATCAGCAGCAATCCAAAAACAATTGTTCCGGTTTTCGGGATCGCGCGGCCCATACGTCGGAGAGAAGCAATCGTTGGCATCATGCTGTTGACCTTCCGACTCATTACGCGCCTGATAAGAGTCAAGACGCTATACCCACAACCTCGTAACTCTCCCACCGGGCTTGATTACGGGCCTGCTAATTTCCACCCGCTCTATTGTGCCAACGCGGTCAGGATATTTCAATTGCTAAATGTCCAGATTTTTTGACAACCGATAACCGACGCAGTCTGGGCAGGCATCTGGTAATATATCCGGCGATGGATTAAGGTCCGCAAAACAGTCACCGGCTTGGAGATGCAAACATGACACAATTCATGGGTAGCTTTTCAGATAATTCTGACAGCGGTATTCCGTTGGCGTCCGAACAACCAACGCCCGCAGCTTCGATGCCGCTTCAGCAGTCTCAACCGCAAGCCGGGGCTGCACCGGCGGCTAATCGCGTTATCGCGTCAGATGTGCAAACAGTTGAACAACTCTCTCGAGCGTATCTGGCCATTACCGAACAATTAAGTAAATATATTGTGGGGCAAACGGAAGTTATCGAGCAGGTACTTACGGCCATGTTCTGTCAAGGGCACGTTCTGCTTGTGGGCGTTCCTGGACTGGCCAAGACCATGCTGGTGAAAACCATCAGCGATGTACTGCAACTGGATTTCAAGCGTGTGCAATTTACACCTGATTTAATGCCATCAGATATTACCGGAACGGATGTACTGGAAGAAGACAAAAGCACGGGAAAGCGGGCCTTTCGATTCGTTCGAGGACCTATTTTCGCCAATATCGTCCTGGCCGATGAAATCAACCGCACACCGCCGAAAACCCAAGCCGCACTCTTGGAAGCCATGCAGGAGCATCGCGTGACGGTCGGTGAAACCACATTT
This sequence comes from Planctomycetota bacterium, assembly GCA_021795535.1. The sequence goes on along the minus strand of JAJYPG010000108.1, from coordinate 610 downwards.
GATTTGCCGCAGCCGTTTTTCGTACTGGCAACCCAAAATCCGATTGAGCAGGAGGGCACTTACCCGCTGCCGGAGGCGCAATTGGACCGATTCATGTTCATGACCATTGTGAATTATCCAAAGCCGGACGAAGAAATTCAAATCATGAAGCAGGCTACCTCCGTGTATCGTCCGGCATTGTCGCGGTTGCTGGATGCGGCGACCATTCTGCATCTGCAGCAGGTGGTGCGGCGCGTGCCGGTGGCGGATCATGTCTATCAGTTTGCGCGCGATCTCGTGCGTGCCAGCCGCCCGCGCGAAAGTGAGGCGCGGCCATGGCTTAATGAACTGGTACAATGGGGTGCCGGGCCTCGGGCCAGCATTTATCTGATCATGGCGGGCAAAGCCCGGGCCATATTGCATGGGCGTATGCATGTCAATACGGATGATATTATCAATGTAGCGCATCCGGTGTTGCGGCATCGCATTCTTACAACTTTTAGCGCTGAGGCTCAGGGTATGACCAGTGACAAAATTATCGATCGACTGTTGACAGAACTGCCGGGGATTACCACAGCATAAAACAATGTTGGCGGTAGTTCCGTGGCAGACCACGGTTCGACACCGGGTT
>JAJYPG010000107.1 GCA_021795535.1 Planctomycetota bacterium | reverse complement strand
AGGAAACTGTAAAATTGGATACTGGCGCGGCATTAACCGTTCCTTAAAAGACTCTCTGTCGTCCGCACGCCCGTCCAGATACCCGATAGCCCCCATCCGTAAAGTCTCCTGGAAGCCAAACATGCGGCCCATGTCTTCGATCATCGTTAATTCAAACTGACATGGCAAGCGGCCGTACGGCCATCACCCTTGATGACCTCAAATACTATCTCCGGCTTACCGGCCGTGGTCTCCGCTTGCGTTACCAGCTTTTTGAAATCGATAATATTATCAATGCGATGATCATCCACGCGCGTGATGATATAGCCGGACTGCACCGGTGTGGTTCCCAGCGACGCGGGTTTTCCATTATGCACCAGTACCACATAAACACCCTTTTGGGTCAGCGGCAGTTTGCGGGAATAAGTATCAATAAATGCCAGATCGTGCACCACCAGACCGATCTTACGATCATAGTACCGAGGCAGACGACTCGGCGGAGTCGGGGCCTGTCCGACGGTAATGGTAATGGTCTTTGGCTTCCCGTTTCGTAGAATGCCAAGTTTAATAATCTGGCCCGGCTTTAATTCCTGCATTCGGTGCTCAAAACGTGCTACCATCAGCGCTGCCACCGGCGTATGCGCAAACGGCTTGCCATTCACGGTGAGGATAATATCGCGCGACTTCAAGCCGCCTTTGGCCGCGGGCATGCCCGGAATAACCTGCCCAACCATCAGGCCTGACGTGAGTTTAATGTTGTAAAGCTTCCGCACCGCCGACCGCAGGCCGGTGCTGTCCAAAGTACCAAACCATGGGATTTTGGCTACAAATCGTTTGGTCGGAACATCGGTTAAATCCTGCTTGAACGAGTCATACGCAATAAACATTCCTACCTGTTGATTATCGCGCAGGGTAACCGGAACAGATCGTCCCAGCAGAGTCATGATCATTCCATCACCGGGATTCGGGACGGTCATGCCGACGAATTTTCCGGTGCGGTAATCAAACACCGGACTGTTGGCATCCGTGAGACCGAATGAATCCGTTGCTATCAGCGTGTGCACAAGCGGAATCATCGCTTTGATGCGGTTGACGCCAACAAAGGCCCCATACGCCTGATCCTTGCCCAACCGCCCTACCGAAAAAACACGCTCGGCAAGATAGGGTTTGGACGTGGATGAAATGCGCAACGGTGTCGCATCCAGAGGTTTAAGTGCCCGAACATAGCAGAATAAGCCGTCCACGGTACGTCCGAGATATTCGGCGGGTATTTTCGGCATGTCGCCCAGAGCAATCCGGATTTTTAAGTGACGGATGTAGTCCAACGGAATATCTTGCGGGATAAGATCGGAGGATACCAGCACCACGCCCTTTTTATTTAGCACAATTCCCTGGCCGCTGAGTTTATTGGTTTTATGGAATTCGTTTTCAGCGGTGTATTGCACCACCACAAGGCTGCGGGCAATTTCGGGAATCCGCTTGGCGACGCTTGGCGGTGCGGAAGCCGAGGCATCGGCCCCCATCAAACCAGCCGATACGCACGTCATGGCCAGCACGCGGAGCCATATTGAACGATAATTCATAGTCGTTTCCTGATCTTAAAAGTTACTCATTATCCATAAACAATATTAAACCGTTTTTAACTGCCGCCACCGGGTGTAAATACCAGCGTGCGTTCAGCGCGACCACGTTTTACCACCACGGCATAAGGTTTCTTGGTCTTGGCCATACGGTCAGCCAGGATTTTAAGTTGTACACTGTCCGTAATGCGTGTGGCACCGACCACGCGAATGATGTCGCCATCTTCCATTCCAGCGCTGTCGGCAATCGATCCACTTTGAACACTGGTTACCAGCACACCGCGAATCATTTTCATCTGCTGCTGCCGCAAAAACGCGCTGGTAAGATTCCGCACCACGATTCCCCATGGCTTGATTTGATGCCGCGGTGAAATCACACTTTCCAAGCGCTGCGTGACAACGTGAAGTGTTTTCTGTTTCATCACGGATCCATTGTTCATGCGATCCAGCACCAGCGTGAGTGTGGAACCGACCGGCTGATCGGCAACGTAACGCCGCACGGCGGAAATTTGTTCCGGGAATCGGCAATTGGTGGCGTAGCCATCGACCGACAACAGTACATCCAGGGCATGCACGCCAGCAGCGGATGCGGGAGAATCATGATCCACCGATCGGATTAACACGCCCTTTTCCGGAGGCAAATGATAAAATCGGCTTAATCCCAGCATGGGTTCAAGTTCCAGCCCGATATAACTGCGCGACACTTTACGATCTTTCAACAATGACGGAATGACACGGCGCGCGACATTGATGGGGATGGCAAAGCCAAGGTTGTTAGCCGTCGGATCACCGCGCGTATTGATGCCAATGACATGGCCGCGCAGGTTAATCAGTGGTCCTCCGGAATTTCCGGGATTAATTGCCGCATCAGTCTGAAGCCAGTTGTTAAACCAGCCGGTTTCGTAACCATCAATGGTTGTGGCATTAAAGAATCTGTCCGTATCGGAGATAATGCCGCTGGTTACTGTGCGGGAAAGACCGTATGGCGTGCCGATGGCCAGCACGGGTTCCCCAAGTTGCACATGCCTGGAGTTGCCAAGGGTGGCCCATTTGAAATGCAAATGGCGCGCTTTAATCTGTGCCATATCCATCTGCACAAGCGCCAGATCCGTCCAGTGATCCGAACCGATGAGTGTGGCCCGCACGCGTTCCTGATCCGGCAATATGATTTCAATTCGACGGGCTCTGCCGGCAACGTGAAAATTGGTCAGCACCCGCCCCTGCTTATCAATAATAACACCGCTGCCGATGGCTCGAAAATTTTCCGGCACGCCATTCCGGAAATCGCGCATCACGACGTTAATTCGGACAACCGCCGGGGATACATGTGACAAAGCATATTGGGTTCGCCAGGAGGGCTTATCATTGACCATCCACGCAGGCGTTGCGGAGCAGCCCCCCAGTTGCGGAATGATCCACAACGCCAACAGCAACGCCCAGAGCGCACGCAATGCTTCGGCTTTATTCAGGTATCGTCTCATGCGGTCCAGCATTCAGGCACTCCATATAAAGTGGCAGGCGAATGTCACCTGCCGCGAAAGATCGGCTTACAGCACAACATCTTACAGCGTTATACGTCCAATCGGCTCGCGATGGTCATATTCTTAATCGGTTTATTGAACGAATCCAACACCAGCACGCGTGCCTCATGTTCGGCGGCTTCTTCCGGGGTCATCTCGGCAAACGCCATGATGATGATTTTTTCTCCCGGCTTGACCAGATGCGCCGCCGCTCCGTTAATACCAATGACACCGGAACCTTTTTCTCCGGCGAGGATATATGTTTCAAACCGTACACCATTATGAATATCAGCCACCAGTACGCGCTCATTGGGCAATAATCCGCTGAGTTTAAGCAAATCACGATCAATGGTGATACTTCCAACGTAATTACGATTAGCTTGAGTAATAATTGCGCCGTGAATCTTGGCTCGCAGTAAAGTTAATAACATTACACATTCCGAATCCGGCCGGCAATATTCAGCCATTCGGGCCGGCTCTTCTGGACAGTGTACCGCAGATAGCCCTGTTTCGTCCATAAAGCCGAGGTGGCTTTTTTGCGGCTCAACGGCTGTCACTGGCGTAAGGGTCTTGGTGCCGGTAGCATCAAGACCATGGCAACGCGCGATAGAACAATCCGAATCGGTACCCGGGCAAGCCTCCTGGCACGCACGCAAGCGGGTATGGTTAAGCAAATGCTCGAAACCCGGCAATCGGGCAAGGAGCCACTGGAAATTGAACTTGTTTTCATTACGACTTCAGGGGATCAACAGCAGCAGCGCCCCCTGGCGGAATCTGGCGGCAAGGGCCTGTTCATAAAAGAACTTGAAACAGCTTTGCTGGAAAATCGTATCGACCTCGCGGTACATTCCGCCAAGGATATGCCTACCGAACTCGCCCCTGGAACCGTTATCGCCGGGACACCCCTGCGGGCAGATCCGCAGGATGTATGGATTGGATTTGAAAATAAATCCATTAATGAAATTCCCCGGAACGCCACCGTCGGAACATCTTCGCTGCGTCGGCAGGCCCAACTTCTGGCCACTCGCCCGGATGCTACCGTTGAACCGCTGCGCGGCAACATAGAAACGCGTTTGCGCAAGGTGCGGGAAGGTGTTGTTGCCGGTACGTTTCTGGCCAAAGCCGGGTTGGATCGGACAGATTTGCTTCCTGAACATGCGATCAGCTTGCCACTGGACGAATTTATCCCCGCTGCCGGTCAGGGCATTCTGGCACTTCAGACGCGGACAGATGATTCCGCAATGCGTACTGCCGCCGGATCGATTAATCATATTGCCACAGCGGCGGCTCTGGCTTTTGAGCGCCGGGTGGTTGCGGCACTAGCCGGTAACTGCCTGGCCCCCATCGGCGTTTGCGCCATGCCACGCGGAAATCCGGTCAATAATCTCGCTGGTTGGATTGTCCGCGCTTTCCTGGCCACCCCTGATGGAAAAAAAATGTCTCGCGCCACATTGCTTACGGAAGATCCTTCAGACGCCGGACTTAACAGCCTGTACGATTTACTGCTTGATACACTGCAACGGCGCGGTAGCGCGGAAATTATGAGCCTCATTAATCCGCCGTGAAAACGGACATTCAATTCACCGCACACTTGCAACGTCGGGCATTGGGTTGCATACTCAATGACTTAAACATGCGGTTCAGGATGGATCGCAATTTTAAGGATATGACTATGCCGAAACTTACAGTTGAAAATATTGGTGATTTTGATGTTCCCGCTGGAACGCGACTGGTCAATGCCCTGACCGATATTGTCAAAATTGATCAGTTTCACGCCTGTGGCGGCCACGCCCGCTGCACCACTTGCCGCGTTCATATAGAGCACGGTGAGCCGTCCAAAATCACTGAAGCGGAAAAAAACGTCATGAAAGAACGCGGGCTGGCCGCGCAACCTGGACTGCGGCTTAGCTGCCAGGTGCTTTGTGATCAGGACATGACTGTTCGCGTTATCAGCCGATGGAAAGGCACCGGAGCCAAAGATGCCGGCGGTCGTCCGGCTGATAACATTGAACCACCGCCGGTGTGGATTGAGAAAACCGCTGGCTGAAAAGGCTCAATCTTGGTACACTGCGGGATTGAAGAATTTGAGGTTACGACATGACGGTATTCACAACGATCCCTTCCCTGCTGGCGCTTTATCGCATTGACCATGATTTACATGAATTTAATAACCGCCTGGTGGCGGTAATGAAGGATCAAGTAGCGATCGAAAATAATATCACCCGGCTCAACGCCGCTCTGGCGGAACTTGAATCCGCCGGACGAAAACTCCAAGCCACGATCAGCACCCATGACTTGGATATGAAAAGCCGACAAGAACACATCGAAAAAATGCGGACAACTTTAAATAATGCCAAGACCAATAAAGAATACTCGGCCATTCTCATCCAGATTTCCGCGGAAAAAGAAGAAGTCAGCAAGATTGAAACCATCATTCTCGATTTCATGGGGCAATTGGAAACCAATAATAAATCAGCATCGGGTATACGCGAACAACTGGATTTAGCACAAAAAAGCCTGGATGATTCCCGCCGGCAAAGCAGCCAGCGCGTTGCGGAACTCCAATCGCACATCCGGGAACTCGAAAGCCATCGTGAACGGGCGCTGCGATCCGTACCCGCCGAATCACGAAAACAATATGACCGC
>JAJYPG010000106.1 GCA_021795535.1 Planctomycetota bacterium | reverse complement strand
CTTATCAAGCCGGGCCGGCTTTCAAACCGCCCGGTTTTTTTCCGCGCTGATGGTGTGTTGTGCGGGATGCAGCATAGCGTTGCATTTCAGTGAGTGAAATACAACGATGTCGCCACCTGTTCGGCGGTAGAGACCATCCTGGTCATTGCTTTAACGGATGCGGGATCGTACATGTTACGTTGATAAATCCGCATGAAGTGCCGATACATGCGCTGCCGCAACGTCAGAGCGATTGCCGCCTGTTCCCGCCCAAACGGGATGACATGGTGACGCGTTACGGAACCTACGCGGATAATCACGACCGCGTCGCCGCGCGGATTGGTTTTATTTTTTATCAGTATCGGCGGCGCCATGGTATGAGGCTTAAGGGAGAAGGCTGTTTTTTCAATCAGCGGGTTGGACAATTCGCCCCGGCGCGTGTCGGGCCAATGCCCGCCATTGTCCGCCGCCGCGTCCGAGGAATTATTTTCCGCCAGAAGGGCGAAATCAGCGCCATGGCGAATTTCACTTTCCAGCTTGTCACAATAAGCAACAGCCTTGCGGCACGCGGCGGCGATCTGGGCTTTAGTGGCATGTGCGAGCGGTTGGGTATGCGTGGGATCCGTTGGATCGCGCGGCCACTGATTGATCACACGATATGTGATGGTGTAAAGATCTACGGAAGCATGCTGCGTGTACTTGGCGATATGGGCTTGATAATAATGCCACAGCTGGCGCCGCGTGCTGATGAGCTTTGGGTACACCGTGCGATTCAGATACATGCCGATGATCGTTTGCTTCCGGATGGCCTGAAGTTTTTGATTCAGAGAACTGCCCTGTTGCCGCAAGGCGCGGTCCGCGAGCTGTGGTGATCCCATGTATTGGGCGACAATTTTGGCCTTCTTGGCCGCAACAACAGCCGCAACTTCCTTCATATCATCTTTATTCAAAAATCTTTTGGCCTTGGCCAGAAAAAGGATGTCATCAATTTGCACCCTGAGTTCGCGGGCAATGCTCCGCACCGCCTGCTGCTGAAAGTACGCTTTTGTTTTGCTGATGGCCGCGGCGTTTTTTAATTCTTTGGAAATCGGCCGCAGCACATCTTGGACAAATATGGGTTTGCTGTTAACCGTTCCCAGCAGTGCGGCCACGGCCAGATTGGTTCCGGGCTCCGGAGTCACCGCGGCCTGAATATGGGCCGGCGGATCAGGAAGAGCGGTCGTTAGGGGGGGGGCGGGTTTTTCCGCCGGCGCACGATTGGTTTGCGTAGCGAGCGTCTGAGCCTTGGTCGATGCCCGGATGGATGCCGGATGAGGAATCGGCGCGCCGGGGCGAATAAATGCGGCGGCGGAAATAGTGGTCGGCCCGTGTGAGCCGTTCTGCGTGCATCCGCCAAGGGCCAACGCCAGCGCAGCTGCCGCAGTTGCGATCACCCGTCCGCGAAAAGTCTTGCTGATCAAATAAACCATCATCTAAAATTCCTTGTTCGGCAATTATATTTTTCGCGCCGTCTGACTTTTCCACATCGTCCGGCGCACCGTCATGGCGCCAAACCGCTGCGCTCCAGAAGTCTGTTGCGAGTAACGGACGCTTTTCCGGTGGGAGTATTGAAACATAAAACGTGTGGAAAACAAAGCGCGCGGGTGAAGATACGCTTTTGCGGTTTATATGTGTCCGCCCGCCGCTGATTTTGTGAGAGAAATATTGAGAAACGCGGTATGGTTATTCGATACCGGCCAGCGGAACCAATACTTTTGCCAGATCATTCATGGTGTATTGGCGGTCGAGGACCAGTGGCAACAAAACGCCGTGATTGTGAGAGGAATCCAAAATCAGCATATTTTTACCAAGCACTCCGAATCCGCTTTCCTGCATCTGGTGCCCACAGATAAAAACGTCCGCCCACCAGAGTTTGCCAAGGGCCGCAAGCGTCTGTTCGCTTTGTGACCGGCCCCAGACCATCTTATACACCGAACCGTTTCGCTGATAATCCGCGTCGGTCAAGGTGCGACGCACAATTCCGGCGTCAAATGACGGCAGATCAAGGTCACCTGGCAGCGAATGGCTTAAAAATATGCCGCTGATGGTAATGCCCGCCAGCGGCATACTGTGCACAAATTCGCGAAACGCCGCTGACACATCGGCCGCTCTACTACCGTAAAAAACACTGAATCCCCGATTAAACCGTTCCATGAGGTCGTAGCCGTCTTTCATGATGGGAATAGCCTGAATCTGGGCTAAATCATGATTGGCCAGCAGAAAATGCACCCTCCCCGGAAACTGGAAAGCCCAGTCGATGGCATCCAGCAGCATTTGGATGCTGCCATCCTCACCGTCGGGTCCCAATGCTCCGCCATGAATAATTTCCTGCAGTATCACATGACGTTCCGGAAACCGATCCAGAGCGGCAAAGGTCTTTATTTTTTCATAGTTCCGCCAATGATTATGCAGATCGCCCGTAATAACCAGTTCACCGGAGGCGGGGAAATGCAACATGTGGCCGTTACGCAAAGTATCTTCACGATTCAGTGCCGCACCCTGGCGGAGATACTCAATGGTTTGACGGGCGGACATAGATTCCTTAGTTCGTTTTCATCGTCGTTTGCTGACTTCAGCAAAGCCGCGGGCACAGCTAAAGATGCGCGCCATATTATTAAGCATCGGCCAAATCGGACCCAATAATTCAATCAAAAGAGTGGATGGCGGAATTCGCCGAAATCATTCAGGTTACTGTATCCGCATCCGCCGCGGATGTTGTACCGCCCGGATTACCGTCCGGAGGGTCTACCATCTGGCCGTCCCGGGCGGCGGCGTTGGCGCGCTGCAAGTAAACGGCCGAACTTACGCTTAACACCAACTGCAACCGGGCATGGACTTCTTCCATGCTCGGCGGGCGATCGGACGGGCGATTTTCCACACATTCAAGAATCAAGCGGGATAATTGCGCTGGAATTCGCGGATTAATTTCATGCGGTGGAATCAGCGTGCGGGAATCAACTCCGCTGGCGCCCGCCTTTTTCTTGGGAATGACGGTTGGTACATGTCGATCCGTCACGCACCAGTAAAGACTGGCTCCGAAATTAAAAATGTCGGTTGCAGGCGTCAGAGGCCCAAGCGCCACCTGCTCGGGCGCAATATAATCAGGGGTACCTTGAATTCGGCTTTTTACCGTGCCAATGGCGCAACTCTGACCGAAATCGATAATTTTACAATCATTATTCTGATTGATCATGATATTGTTGGGTTTGATATCGGCGTGAACGTAGCCCATTTTGTGCATCGCGGAAAGCCCCTCCGCCACGCGGCAGGATATTTCCAGCAGGGATTTGAGGCTTGCGGGCCGTTCGGTATCAAGAGACACGCCGTCGAAAAGATCCATCAGCAGATGTAATTCTGTGGTAGAGAGAAATTTTCGTCGGCGAATCAGACGGTGACTTTTTCGCAAAACCGGATGGGTAAAATGACTGCTGATGGCATATTCCTGTTCCGCCTGCTCCAAAAAGCGGTCATCTTCGGGGCTGCGCCGCAGCACCCGCTTTAGCGCGTAGACCTGCCGCGTGCGGATTTCACAAACCGCATAGATCGTGCTCCTGGCTCCATAACCCAGACAGGATAACACTTCAAAATCAAGAATATCGGGTAGAACTTCCATCACCCAAATCGAGCCTTATTACAGAGTTCCTTCTTGCCGGCCGGCCAACAACGTCAACATCCCGCCGCGGCGGCAATTGAAGCCGCCGGGCGTAATGCCCCCATGCATGCCGGTATACTATTCGCTTTTGTTGCTATTGGCCAGCCCGAAAAGATATGAGCGGGCTACAATGAATCAACGCCGAAGCAGATGATGAAACTCCCGGCTGAAGGCGCGCTCACGCGCAGTAGAGTGTCCGCGAATTTCCCACTGTAGTTTGACGCAGGAATTTGGAATATTCAACCGCCGCTGCAAGGTTCTGATAAGCGACACGGTAGAACGTATCTGACGGCTGGAATAACCCTTGCGATTGATATCACCGATGATACACACACCCACGGCATTGGCATAAGCGGAATAATGATGAGGTGTTAAATAAGGCCAGGAAAAATACGGTGCTGTAGATAATTGCTCCTGCCAGGCCAAGCCTCGTTGCACGTATCCGTCGGGATTACCAATGCCATTTCGGGCGTTATCCACCACAAAATGAAAATTGGCGCCCTGCGTCATGTTCCCTGCATTTTGGGGCCTGATTATTCCTCCTACATCTTTGCCCTCCGAGAGCTCGGCTGAATTACCGGACAGACTCCCGGACTGATAGACGATGATATAGTTCCAGCGCCCTTTCCGCAATGGGCCGGCCGCATGGATAACGGAATTCCAATTTTGCGTGTTTTTTGTAAAGTTCATCATGTAGGGGCCGGCGCTGGTGATGGGTTGCCCCTCGAGCAACAGCAGCAGCCCGGCCGTTAACGATAACGTCGCCACCAGAGATGATAGAACGGTAAACACACGGCGATGATTCACGGCCGGGGGCACTTTTCGAGAGCAGGATGTTTTTGAATTTGAACTCATAGTATGACAAATCCGTCCTACACTGGATTCTATCGGCCCATAATTCAGTGAAACTTGAAAAATATTACAAATTTCATGATTGTTACAAGATTACAGTTTATTGTCGAAAATGCAATCAAACGCCGATATAAATGCCGGTGGATGTATCGCCGCCATCGCGGGGCGGTGGATTATGGTTGCCGGCACGGGTGCCTGCGGTATTTTGTCGGCCTATAATACCTTATGTTGACGGTACTTTTTGCCGGCGATAAACTCGCAAGTATGCTCGGCCGGGGGTCATTGGGCCAAGAAAGGCCATTTTGACCCCGGTCGCCCTTCGGCTGTGCCGCGAAGATATACTTGGCAAACTGCAAACCAGATTCAGGATTTTCAGGAGATCGATGCTTATGAACTCTGAACGCTTAATGAAACGATCTCGGTTGGTTTGTCTTATTGTTGGACTTGTCGGTGCGGTTTGTCTGGTTGGAGGAATCGTGACTCTGGCCGCCGCGTCGCAAGGCATCAAAACCGGTGCCGATGCACTGCGGACCATGGCTGCCATGACCCCCGGCTTTTTACTTTTGGGCATCGGAATTTTAATGCTGTCAATGGCCGGGCTGGTTTATGTGGTGATGAGCTTGAAGATTCAGTCCATGAGCGATGATCACTGGCAATACGAGCAACTGCGCGGAGCCATGGAAACGCACCGTCAACTTCTGGAAAGCATCCGGGATAGCGCGGCCCTTTCCGATTCAGCCAAGCAAATTGCGTATCGCCACAAAGACCGCGAGGCGCTGCGCCACGCCATCCGGGAGGATATTGATAAAAATGATTACGACGGAGCCTATTGGCTGGCCGCGGAAATGGAACGGCGCTTCGGCAACCGGCAGGAGGCGGCACAATTCCGTGACATGGTTGAAACCGCCCGTAAGGGATTTATTGAACGGGAAGCCCACGAAGCTCTCGAACATTTTGACCAGTTGCTCAAGAAGTTTGATTGGACCGCGGCGATCCGGGAAATGGAACAGCTCACGCGCACCTTTACCGGCCATACGGATGTCGCGCGGTTGCCGGATCGCATTCAGGCCGCCAAGGAAAATCATAAACGCGCTTTGCTCAAAGAATGGAAAGATGCGGTCACCAAGGAAGATGTGGACCGCAGCGTGGAACTGCTTAAGCAGCTTGATCAATACCTTACGCCGGGTGAAGGCGAAGGGTTTAAGGAAATTGCCCGCGATGTGTTCAAGAAGCAG
>JAJYPG010000105.1 GCA_021795535.1 Planctomycetota bacterium | reverse complement strand
GCCACACCAGTGGGAAATTCCATCGCCGACAGCGTAGTTCATGGGCGATTGCTGCCCGCCCATCAGGCTTTAACCATGACGTCGCAGGGGACAGTGGTAATCTGGTCCATCCCTGATTCCCGGGCAGAATCCACTTTTCAGGCCTATTCGTCGGTCGTTCCGGTAATGGATGCTTCGCGAAAACTCTTGGCTTTCAGCTCTTTTAATGGAGTCTATCTTATCAACATCGTTACCGGGAAGTTGATTGGTCCACTAAACGGCCCCCCTTTGACTCCCGGAACTTTAAGCTTTTCCCCGGATGGCCGACACCTTGCCATGCTGGCTGGCGGACGGCAACTGGCGATCTGGAATCTGGTTAAAGGGCAATATCTGGGGCGGTTCGTACAGACACTTCCGCCCGTACAAAAATTCCCTCCCCGGACACCAGACCTGTGGCAGGGAATTTCGCTGCAATGGCTCAACAACCGTTTTATTGAATTAAATGGCCATATATTTGATCTGCTTCATCGCCGGATAATAGCGCGGCTGAGTACACCTTTCGCCTATTACTCCTTTGCCGGCTTCACACGTTCTTTTGATCATCGATGCTGGACATTGCAACGGAACGGAAACAGATGGCAGCTCGTTGGGGTGCGCTTACCGACCCAGGCCATGCTTCTTCATGCGGCCAAACGCGCGGGTGTGGCGGGTCTGGTGGTGAAACCAGGCGATGCGATAACGGTTAAGATCATCCCCGGAAACTTCCTGGGATTATCGCACAAATTCCTGCACTTGGCCCAACGGCAATTGCGGCACCGGGGATTCTTTGTTAGATCGGATCAAAAACTGGTGCTGACTGTTTCCGCTCATCAGGGAAAATCCATAAGTCGGCGGTTTGGCTATGGCCTTTTCGGACAACTGCATCCCTTCACGCTCTCCGCTACAAGCCGGATCGTTCGTTGGAGATTACGGAAAGACGGCGTGGTTATCTGGCAACGGCGATTACAATGTGGCCCGATTATTCCCATGGGCCTGCCCTATCAGGCGAACAAAAATCCGCAAGAATACATTGACAACTACAATAATAATTTATTTGCCCATAACGTACGGGGACCGGAGATGCCGAGCCATATTTTCTCCGGAAATATCGCGGATACTGACGTTTCAGTCATAGGGCCGCATGGACTATTATCGAACAATCAATCACGATTTTTCACGCTTCCCGGACTTCGCAGGTAGGCGGTAACGATCTGTATAACAGGGCGTGCCCTTTTCACACGGGAATCCTGGCAACGCCTGGTCGTGGCCAGGATACGGGTGTCGCTCCATCCATTCATCGCCAGAAATCGGAATCACCTGCCGTTGAAACGGCACCCACGCCGCACAGCCGCCGTTACGTTGGATGCCTGGAAAATTCTGATAAAAACGGGCGTACCAAACTTGTTTCAAACTGGCGGACATGCAGTGTAACTTCCATTTGAAATAATGGAATCGCCTCGTAAAAAAAAGAGGCCACCGGAATTCCGGCGGCCTCTTGCGGTTGAACACTTGTTATTCGCTGGCGGGAAAGGTCAGCTTTCCAGACCGCCACGGTATTTCTTGGCGGGCTTGCCGCCATCGCCTTCGCTGGACTGCTTGGCTTCCTCGCCGGCACCCCATTGGGCGCGTTTGAGTGAAAGACCAATTTTGCGGTCTTCAATATCGACCCGCAGAATTTTGACTTCCAGTTCATCTTCCAGTTTGACAACATCCTGCGGATTTTCGACTTTGCTGTCGGAAATTTCGCTGATGTGCAGCAGTCCTTCCAGGCCCGGTTCAAGTTCCACAAACACGCCAAAGTTGGTGATTTTAGTCACCTTGCCCTTGACGATCATGCCCGGATGATAGTTGTTCGGAATGGCGTGGAGCCACGGGTCTTCGTTCAACTGCTTGACGCCCAGCGCCACACGGTTCTTTTCCTGGTCTACGCTTATAACCACACACTGCACGCTGTCACCCTTCTTAAGCACTTCGCTTGGATGGGCGACTTTCTTGGTCCAGCTCATGTCGCTTACATGCAGCAGACCGTCAATTCCTTCTTCAATTTCCACAAAGGCGCCATAGTTGGTGAGATTGCGGATCTTGCCGGTAACGACGGTTCCTGGCGGATATTTTTCGGCCAGAAGGGTCCAGGGATTGGCTTCGGTCTGCTTAAGCCCCAGGCTGATTTCCTGCTTGCCTTTGTTGACTTCCAGCACCACGACATCAACTTCCTCGCCGACGGAAAGCATTTCGCTCGGGTGGTTAATGCGTTTGGTCCAGCTCATTTCGGAAATATGGACCAGCCCCTCCACGCCTTCTTCAAGCTTCACGAACGCGCCATATCCCATAATATTGGTGACCTGGCCTTTGACGCGGGTGGCAACCGGGTATTTCTCGTCGGCATGTTCCCACGGCGAAGCCTGTTTCTGCTTGAGACCCAGCGCGATTTTTTCACGGTCGCGGTCCACGTTCAGTACCATGACTTCAATTTCCTGGTCCAGCTTGACCAGATCGGTTGGATGATTCACGCGGCCCCAGCTCATATCGGTGATATGCAGCAGGCCATCGACCCCGCCCAGATCAACAAATGCGCCGAAGTCCGCGATATTTTTGACTGTGCCGTGGCGAATCTGTCCGACCACAATTTCATCAAACAATTTCTGCTTGGCTTCTGTGCGCTGGCGTTCCAGCAGCTTGCGCCGGGAAATGACAATGTTGCGTCGTTCAAGGTCAATCTTCAGAATTTCCGCTTCAATCACGCGGCCCATGAATTCGCCAATATCGGCGGGGCGGCGAATATCCACCTGCGACGCGGGAAGGAACACAGGCACGCCGATGTCCACCAGAAGACCACCCTTGATTTTCCGGGTGACTTTGCCCGCAACCGGATCGCCTTCCTTTTTAGTGTTTACAATGTTTTCCCAGCCACGAATGCGGTCGGCTTTGCGCTTGGAAATTTGCACCAGGCCACTTTCTGATTCCACCTGCTCCAGCAGGACGACAATTTCATCGCCAATTTCCACTTCGCCCGGTTCATCGAATTCACGTGAAAGGGAAAGAACACCCTCACTTTTCAGGCCGATTTCCAAAATGACATCATCACCGCGGATATTGACAATTTTACCTGTCAGCATCGCACCATTGGTGAAGTTTTTGCTGCTGCCTTCCAGCAGCGCATCGACATTGGACGCGTCCAGGTCGGAAAAATTGTCTTGTAATTGCTGGCTGGCGTTTGCTTCGTCCAGGCCAAGGTCTTTAAGAAGTGCGAAATTTACCATGGGGGGTAAGGATCCTTTCTCCGGACCGTTGCGAATCCATAACATTCCAGTGATGGCAAGACGGGCGGGAAAAATAGCGTCAGACTTTGGAATTCTCCGGCAACACCGCCAAAGAAAACCCCGGGCCAATCGCGTACCGGGTCACAATCAAAGAACCGCGTCGAAGCCAGCCGGATGGCTGAAATGGCGCAATCTCATATTGCGAATATTTTACTATACCAAAAGCAGCGCGGAGGTTCAAGAGGAAATAAGGAACAACGAAGAGCGGGGGCCGTTTTGAATGCCGCTATTCCAGCACCGGTCCCATTTGCGCCTTGGCCCGAAATTCGCCTGGCGTTTCGCCAGTGCGGTGTTTGAATACCGCCGCCAATTGTGATGCGCCCGCCATGCCCACCAGCGCGGCGATCTGCTCCATCGAATAGGTCGTATCCACCAGCAGTTGCCGTACCCGATCCATGCGAATATCAAGAATCTGTTCCTTGGGGGAACAATGCAACTTTTCACGGAACCGGCGATCCAGTGTGCTGCGTGATACCAGCAGATTCTTTTCCGCCAGATGATCCAGAATATGCTCAACCTTAATACCCGTGCAGGCTTTTTCCCGGATGAACGCCTGCACGGCCGATATACAATAATCATCCACATCCGCCACATCGGTGCTGCGCCGCTTCACAACCCTGATTGGAGGAATCAGCGTTTCATAATGCGCCGGCTTTGTTCCATTCATCATGCCGGAGAGCACTTTGGCGGCCTGATATCCGATGCGTTCAGTGGGCAGAATGATGCTGCTCATCGGCGGTTCGGCCAGATCGCAAAGCACTTCATCATTATCGACTCCGATGACCGCAATTTGGTCCGGCACCAGCAGACCATGGACATGACAGAGGTCAAGAACCTGCCGTCCGCAAACATCGTTGCAGGCCATCAGACTCGTTGGCTGGGGCAAATTACGTAGCCATTTTCCCATTTCCCGTTCGTAACTCGCCGCGTTGGACTCGTTGGCCATGGTATCGGCACCGCGCGCCGGGGAGGGAATTTCATAGACCTTGGCAGTGTACCCGGCGGCACGAATAGCTGCGCAAAAATAATCCCGCCGTCGTTGTGAAAAGTCCGCTCCGGCGAATCCACAAAACGCAAAATAACGTCTCCCCCTTGCCAGCAGGTTTTGGGCCGCAAGTTCCGCGACGGCTTTGTCATCACTTATAATCCGGGGAAATTGTGGAATATCCCAACGGCCCCGCAGGTCCACTACCGGGATTTTGAGTTTCAAGAGCCAATTCCGCTGCCGTATGGTGTCAATGCGGGCAAGCACGCCGTCGCAGTGTCTCCCGGTCAGATCCAATGGAACCGTATCTCCGAGCATGCGCTCCTGATAAACAATAGACCAGTCATTGCGCATACGCACAAATTTGGCGATGCCGTGAAGCAATCCCCGGCCATAAGCTCGCGATGATTCAATTAACAGACCAACGGTTCGCATAAATGTATCTCCGCCCTTTCACGAGCAGACAGCCATGATAAGCACTTGGCGAGAATTGATAAACCGCCTGCGAAATTAACCGATGCTGTCGGGCGGGCATTAAGCCGTCATGAAGCGATATTCCACAACATGGTGATAGGTCTGGCCCGGATGCAGAAGGATGCCGGGAAAGTGTCCATGGTTGATGGCGTCGGGAAAATCCTGCGTTTCCAGGCAGAATCCGCCATGTTTGCTGTAGTCCCCGCCGAGGCCATGCAGGCTTCCATCCAGAAAATTGCCGGTGTAAAGCTGAATGCCCGGCTGGGTGGTGTGTGCTTCCAGGATGCGGCCAGAAGTCGGTTCAACCGCGCGTGCGGCAAGTCGCATGGCGTGACCGGCACCGCGCAAAACAAAATTGTGGTCATAGCCCCCTTGCACCAGCCCAATTCGCTTGCCGAGGGGTGTGGGGGTTGTAAAGTCCAGCGGCGTGCCGACCACGCGGTGAATTTCGCCGGTGGGAATCAGGTGGTCGTCAACCGGCGTGTAAAAATCGGCGGCGAGGAACATTTCATGGCCCAGAATGTCGCCACTACCCACGCCCTTGAGGTTGAAATAACTGTGATTGGTCAGATTCACCGGCGTGGATTGATCCACAACCGCGTGCATATCTATACGTAATGTACCCTTGTCACGCAGGCTGTAAACGGCCCGCACGTCCATATTGCCGGGGAAACCCTCCTCCATGTCCGGACTGTGGTAGGAAAACTCCACGCCCGCCTGTTCGCCGCTGGAGACCTGTTTTGCTTGCCACACGCGGCGCGCCATACCGGTGGGTCCACCATGCAGGGAATGTTTTCCATTGTTGTTTTTATTCAAATGGCAGGTTTTTCCATTCACCGAAAAACAGGCATTTGCTATGCGATTGGCCACGCGGCCCACCATACAGCCCAGATAGGGGTGTTTGCCCAGATAGGGGGCAAGTTCACCGAAGCCCAGCACCACATCGGCGGTTTTTCCGGTCTTATCCGGG
>JAJYPG010000104.1 GCA_021795535.1 Planctomycetota bacterium | reverse complement strand
CTTGCGCCGCGCTTCTTCGGCCTTGCGCTGAGCCTCTGCGGCGGCTTTCTGCAACTGCTCCGCCTCGGCGATATGCCGGGCGGCAAACCAGTCCGCCTGATGTTCGCACATTCGGCTGATTCGCGAAAAACCAATAATAAAAAAAATGCCAATCACTGAAAAATCCAGCATGTTGAACATCTGGTCATGGCCGGGCCAGCGGTTCATCGCAAGACCCGCCAGCGCACCGGCTATCCACTGAATTGCAATAAGCGCAACAATGTAACGAAGCACATGCCGATGATGGGCATGTCCCACTTCGTGGGCAAATACCGCCAGAAGTTCCTCATGCGTCAATGTTTCCAGCAGCAGATCGGTAATTAAAAAATAACGCGCTAATCGGCCCGGACCAAGAACCGCCGCGTTCGGCACCAGATAAAATGTGTTAATAATGCGGATGTCCGTAAAGCGTATATTCCATTTTCCCGCCAGAGCCTCAAGTTCACTCCGCAGGGGGCCTTTTGCCAGTGGACGAGTGCTCCAGAACCGTACCATCAACCACGGCAAGCTGGCAAACATCAATGCCATTGCCGCCAGGCTTATTCCCGCCGAATAAGATGCCAGGCCGTGGCTGTCCAGGGAACCAATCGCCACACGCAATAGCTGGTCCGCCAGCAAGATAAGGAAAATAAACGGCAAATTGCCGCGCAAATTCATTGCCATATAGGCCCGCCATGACGGAAATGGATGTTCCGCCACCGGTTCGCGAGATCCATTATAGGTCTGCGGGTCGTTTGATTTATCCCGGCTGTGTACCCAATGACTGATCGACCATAACGCCATCCAGACCACCAGCACCGGTAATAGCCATATCATCTGTGCCAAAATACGCTCGCGTTGCCATCCCCACGTCGTCCAGACCAGGTGGCCAAAATCAAGCACCCAAAGGTTCACCACCAACAGGCCGCAGGCTAAAAGTCGCAAACGTGACATAAGCTGGTCAAATTTCCCCAAGACTCCACTGGCCAAATGACCATGATTCTTAAGGGTTCGCACCAATTTTCGCCCGTTCCCGAAAGCCATCGCCACGGGCAGGAGTATCAAAAAACCTTCAATTAAAAGCGATTGCCATAGCGTCAAGCTGGCCAATGCCCTGGATGGAAATGACGTATACATTTCCATCAGAAGAACCAGCAAAATCGCCTGCACAGGGGAAAACATAATTTCGATCCTACACTAATCCGCGCTAAAATTCGACTGTTGAACAGAGTCCGTCGGCGACGGGTGTAACAATTTTTCCAGATTTATGGGTGCACAGCTGTCCTCGGCGGCCCCTGACCGATCCCGGCAATGTTTCGGCATCAAGGTTATGTTCCGATACGGATATTTTGGCCGACGGCGTAGCTGAGAGAGTAGTTGGGAGAGAGTTGTCAATCAATCCGGTCTTACGAGGAGGGTTTAACTACTTCAAACACAGCCATTACACGAGTATGAACGAGGTAGACGGATGGGTACGACAGCGACTACGCAGTATTCTCCGGAAGTACGTGGGCAAACGAGGCCGGGACCGTGGAAGTGATCCCCAACGCTGGCCCAACGCATACTTTGCGAATTTAGGGCTATATTCACTTAAAAAAGCCCGTGAACGAGCATATCAATCCATGAAGATGGCCCATTGACTGGAACGCCGGATGTGGGAAATCCGCCTGGTTGGTGTGGCGAGGGGGAGGATGCCGGGTTGGTATCCTTTCCTGCCCCGATCTCCGTGTGTACCGCAGGCGTCTTGCCTGCCGCTTTCATGTTAGCCGATACATGCCGCCGGAACACGCGGCAATCCGGGAATATCAATTGCCAAACCGGCTGCAGCCAGGGCATTGGTCGCTGAGACATAATGAAGCTGTCCACTCCGCTGGCCCGCCGATACCGTTGTACATGGGTGTTGCGATACCATTTTGCCGCTCTCTTTATAATGTATCCCTTTGAGTCAACCGTCGGCTGTCAAAGGATCAATCGCCTTTGTGCAAGCTGGTTCTGGCGGCTGATCTTAAGCAGAAGTTCGGATCGCGTGCGGACTGCGAGTCGCTTGTGCAATTCTTTAACGTATCCATGAATCGTGTGGTTACTGCATGCCAATCTTGTGGCCACCTGTTTTTCGCTCAGGCCGCACGCCAACAGGTCCAGGGTTTGGCACAGCCGTGGCGAAAGGTGGTTGATTATCGCGGGTTTCCCGTTGGTAGCGGCATCCTGCTCCAGAATTCGTCCCAATTCGCTGTGGAACAACCGAACCAGCCGCCTCTGGCGTGCTTCAAACGGACGGTCATTCCATGTCCGCAAAAGATAAAGCCAGTGGTGCCGCGGAGGATTGATCAGCCTCCGGTACGAGAATATAAAACTGTCAACATCTGATTCCTTGCGGGTGATCTGCACATGAGCATCTGAATACCATTGGCGATCAGGGCACAACTGCTGACGAATACGGGTGAAGGGCTGAGCCGTGGCCATCAGGCGCATAAGAGCCTCGCGGCTTGGATCCACGGACAAATTGTTTTGGCGGCAGTAATCAACCCAGACACGACGTTCTTTTTCGCTGGCCCAACCGACATCGGTGATGGTGGAACTGCGCAAATCGACCGCACCGGCATTTTGGGTTTCCACGCTGATGCCCACCTGGCCATTGATGAGGCGGCATAGTTGCTCCAGCATAAACCGCTTCCACAACTGCGGCTGCGAACCAAGGTCGCGCAGGTCGTTAAGCAGGTAAAACACGCTGCGCACGTCGCCAATGTTTAAGTTTTGTGCCTTGCTCATAGCCGGTGTCCCTTAAGCCGACTGGATTTTACATGTGCTTCCCCCGAATGGGGTAAGAATACAAAACATGAAGATAGCTTGGAACGTATTGAAAAGCAAGCTGATTTGTGATTGGCATTAAATTGGGGCAATTCTTTTTCAGAATAAATGTCTCATCAATAGTCGCGGGGCAGAATATGTGCCGCCGGGCAGTTTGCAACGGCAATACGACGGCACGCTTTTGACCCGCCGGGGAGGTCT
Organism: Planctomycetota bacterium; assembly: GCA_021795535.1. Next base: position 2,758 of record JAJYPG010000104.1, on the reverse strand, counting down.
GGTTGGAAATTCGTCGGCAAAACTTCATCATATCCGCTAATATGCCGTTACAGAGATGTGTTTGCGAATAACCGTCGGAAACTCCTATGCTTCTTGATATACCGTTCCAGCAATTTGCCTATCCTACAGTGGCACCCATTTCATCCAATCAGACGACAGGCCGGAAGATATTTATCGCAACCTTTGGCTCACTAGGCGATTTGCATCCGTATCTGGCTTTGGGAGCGGCGTTACGCGGACGCGGCCATCAGGTTACCGTAGGAACGTTGGGCTCCTATCGCGAAAAAATATCCGCCATGGGGCTGGGATTTTGTGCCATCCGTCCGGATATTGCGGATTTCGGCACCGATCCAGATATGATAAAAAAGGCGATGGACTTGCGAACGGGAACCCAATTTCTGCTCCGCACCATGATTCTTCCACATCTGGAAGCAGGCTATCACGACCTGCTTGCCGGCACGCAGGACACGGATTTTCTTATCAGTCATCCCGCTACCTTTGCCGCGCCGATTGTGGCCACACAACGAAAAATCCTCTGGGCGGCCAGCAGTCTGGCACCCTTGACCATGTCGTCCGCGTTTGATCCGCCGCTGATCGCTTCAGCGTTGTGGCTGCGTTATTTCCAGGCGATGGGACCGACCGCCAATCGCCTGTTGATGAAACTTTTTTTTCAGCAGACAAAATCCTGGATTGAGCCTATTGTCGCATTGCGAAAAAAAGCCGGAGTGACCGGTCTTGGCCATCCATTTCTGGATGGACAGTTTTCGCCCTACCTGAATCTGGCTCTGTTTTCGCCCCGCTTTGGCCCGCCCCAGCCCGACTGGCCGGAACACACCATCGCCACGGGATTTTTGTTTATGCACTCCTCTACAGCCAGTGTTCCCCTTGACCCCGAACTGGAGGCCTTTCTGGCCGCCGGAGACGCGCCGATCGTTTTTACGCTCGGCTCAACCGCCGTCATGGCCCCCGACGATTTTTTCAGCCAGGCGGCTGGTGCCTGCCGTTCGCTTGGCCTTAGGGCGGTGCTTCTTGCCGGTCCGCACGGGAATAATTCCGCTAATTCTTCAACTAATGTCTATGTGTGCCAATATGCACCTCATGCCGCGATTTTCAAGCGTGCCGCCGCCATTGTTCATCAGTGTGGCGTGGGAACCACTGCAGAGGCACTGCGCGCCGGAAAACCGATGCTGGCGGTGCCCTTCAGTCATGATCAGCCTGACAACGCGCATCGCCTGGAAAAACTGGGCGTAGGATTCATGCTGCCGCGCGGCAAATTCACAACGCGCAGAGCCGCAAAATATCTGCGAAAACTGCTGGCGGATTCCGCCATCGCCGCCCGAGCCGCCAAATTGGGCGGCGAAATTCAACGCGAGGATGGCGTCAATACCGCGTGCGACGCCATTGAAAAAGTTCTGTAATGTCGAGAGTGAACCATTATGCATGGCGCGGCGGAGTTGTAACCAAAACGTCGCGCGGAGTTCGCGGAGAACGACTATTTTCACCACAACGACACAACGACACGACGTAACGAGCGAGAGCGAAATGGGCCTGGGAAACGGTGACATTCATACGCGACTTTTTGAGACGTTAAATTCTTGCTGACAAATGATCTGGTCAATAACAAGATGTTAATCGTATAGACCCGTGCCCACACGGGGTGGATGTGCCCCATCGCACTTCCTGGCGCTCTACCATGGGAATCTCTCCAAATGTCTCTCTCGGTTCCGCCGTTCCGCTTGTTGCCGATGAAATCGTCTCGTATCCTTAACGATGTTGAAATTGGAGAAGAATCGCGATGGCGGGTTACAATCCGGTAAGTATGGAAAAAAAGTGGCAGAAGCACTGGCTGGAAAACAAATGTTTCGCCGCGGAACCAACTGCGGAAAAACCAAAGTATTACGTGCTTGATATGTTTCCCTATCCCTCCGGGGAAGGGCTGCATGTCGGCCATCCCGAAGGTTATACGGCCACAGATATTGTTGCGCGGTTCAAGCGCGCCCGCGGTTTTGCCGTTATGCACCCAATGGGGTGGGATGCCTTTGGTCTGCCGGCCGAGCAATATGCCATTAAAACCGACACCCATCCAGGTATTCTTACGCGGAAAAATATTGCCCGCTTTCGTGCCCAGCTTCAGGCGATTGGATTTTCCTACGACTGGGACCGTGAGGTAAACACCACCGATCCCGGCTATTACCGCTGGACCCAGTGGATATTCCTGCAATTGTACGACACCTGGTTTGACCAGCGCAGTGGTCGCGGACGGCCTGTTGCCGAACTTGTGGAGGAGTTTTCTTCTGGCCGTCGTGAAGTGCCCGGCGGTGCGGGTATCTGGTCTGAACTTACGCCCGGTCAGCAGCGGCGGATTTTGGCGAATTATCGCCTGGCGTACGAAGTTGAAGCCCCCGTGAACTGGTGCCCCGCCTTGGGGACCGTGCTGGCCAATGAAGAAGTCATTGACGGAAAAAGCGAAGTCGGCGGCTTTCCCGTTGAACGTCGACCGATGCGCCAATGGATGCTCCGCATTACCGCCTATGCCCAGCGACTGCTGGATGGTCTAGAAAAACTGGAATGGTCGGAATCTCTTAAACAGATGCAGCGGAACTGGATCGGTCGGTCCGATGGCGCGCTGGTCACCTTTGCTCTTGCCAATCACAGTCAGTGCGTTACGGTGTTTACCACGCGCCCGGATACGCTTTTTGGCGCCACGTACATGGTTCTGGCTCCGGAACATCCGCTGGTGAACGTGCAAAATACTGAC
>JAJYPG010000103.1 GCA_021795535.1 Planctomycetota bacterium | reverse complement strand
GCGGAAGAAGCGCCGTGGTGCTGTACAATACCATGGCCACAATGGTCATGATCATCGTGCCGGCGGCAAAATTGCGATCCGCCAGAATACGCAAATCCACCAGAGGTTCCGCGGCGGTAAGTTCCCAGGCAATAAAGGCCAGAAAGCCCAGCACCGCCAATACGGTTAATACACAAATAAGCGGCGACGAAAACCAGTCGGCATCCTGCCCTTTGTCCAACACCACTTGCAGGCAGGCCACCCACAGCGATAGCAACGCAAAACCGACCAGATCAATTTTGGTTTTCACGGCGTTACGAATGTAAGGAGGGTCTTCCACAAACGCATCGATCATCAGAAAGGCAAAAATACCAACAGGAATATTGATGAAAAATATCCACCGCCAACTGAACGAATCGGTGATCCAGCCGCCCAATGTGGGGCCTATTACCGGGGCGAACACCACGCCGAAAACATAAAAGGCCATCGCCGCGCCGCGTTTTTCCACTGGAAAGCTTTCCAGCAAAATCGACTGGGCGCTGGGTTGCAGCGCGCCGCCGCCAATGCCCTGCACCACCAGAGCCAGAATCAGCAGTTCGATATTCGGAGCAAAACCGCATCCGAGCGATGCGACCACAAATATGACTATGCACGAAAGCAAAAAACGTTTACGTCCGAATTGGCGGCTCAGCCAGCCTGTGGCCGTCAGCACAATGGCATTGGAAATTAAATAGCTGGTCAGAACCCATGTCGCCTGGTGTGGCGTAATGGACATGGACCCGGCAATATGCGGCAGAGCCACGTTGGCAATGGATGTGTCCATCACTTCCATGAAGGTGCCGAGCATGACGGATACGGCTATCAGCCATGGATTGGACCGCGGCGTCCAGACTCCATGATGCATGCCCACCTGCTTGCCCGTTGTTGCGCTCACGGCTTTCCACCCTTTATCCGGTTTACCGATGGGCCGGGCTGACGGCCCTGGCGGCCCGAGCGACGGCCACGGCCCGTTGGGCGAGCCGCTTGCCCGCAGTTATTGCAATCCCGTACTTCCGGTGTTAAATGACACAGCAGAAGATTCAACGTGGACTTAAACGATCCCATGTGCCGCACATTCAGCGGAGTGGCCAGCGACTGAATCAATTCGTAATAGCCGGGCAACACTTTACGCATGATTTGCCGCCCCCCCGGACTTAAATAAATATGGCTCATGCGGCCATCAAAATCATGAGCCTGGCGGCGAATCAGCCCCGCGCGTTCCAGCCGGCCCAGCAAACCCGTCATGGTGGCGCGTGTTACACCGCACTGATATGCCAACGCTGCAGCGTTGAGACCTTTTGGAGCATGGCGGCGCAAAACCATTAAAACTGCCAGCCGTCCGCGCGAAAGATTGTACCTGCCAAGCAGGCTTTCCACCCGCCCGACCATTTCATGCACCAGACGCAGAAGAAGAAGGTAACATTCCACCGTGGCAAGATCCGCGTGTGGATAATCGGGCAGAAGTTGCCGCACAACATGGTCGCGCGGCGGATCGCGGAGATAGATGATCGGTTCAGCCATGGCCATATTGTATGGCGGCTAACCAGTTTGTGGCAACAGGTGAAATTGTGTCGCGCATACGATAAGCTTGATGTTTTACGCTGGAGAATACATCCATGACCGCGGATACCGTCAGCCACACCCCGCCGCCTGTTTCGCCCCCCTGCCGGATCGGTTGCGTTTCCTATCTGAATTCCAAGCCGCTGATTGAACCGCTCACGGACCAGCCTGGGGTTTTGGTTGATTTTGCCGTTCCATCGGCGCTGCTGGAATTGCTGACCACGGGTCGGGTGGATGCCGCCCTTTTGCCGATAGTTGATTACCAGGCCAGCCCCATGGACCTGCTGCTGGTTCCCGCCGGGTGCATTGGCTGCCATGGCCACACCCTTACGGTGCGGATTTTTTCGCGCGTGCCGCCCACGGAGATCACCCACCTGTTCGCCGACACCGACAGCCACACCAGTGTGATTCTTGGTCAGGTTATTTTGCGCGAATTTTACAACTGCTCACCGGAAGTTCTGGCGAGTCCCGAAGCTCCCCGACAGACGACATGGGATGACATGGAAGCGGTTTTACTGATTGGCGACAAGGTGATCAATGCCGCCCCGCCACCGGGCCATTACCCGTGGCAACTGGACCTTGGCGACCAATGGGCGAAGCATACCGGCCTGCCTTTTGTATTTGCCATGTGGATGATGCCCGCGAATCGCCCGAATCTCGCCTTGGCCAAACTTCTGGCCGACGCCCGGAAAAAGGGTGAAACCATAACTGACGAACTCGTGGCGCGTTATGCCGCCGCCCGCGGTTGGCCGCCGGATTTGCTCTACCGGTATTATCGCCACTACCTGGATTATCAGGTCAAGCCGGCGAGTCGGCAGGGCATTGAGAAGTTTTATCAACTGGCGGAGGCCCACAAATTGATGAAATTAACTCGGACAATAAGATATTTGGATATGATTTTATGAACGTGATCCCACCAAGTCATTATTGGCCAACAATTTCCGCCGCAAGCCAACAACTCTCTTAATAAGGATAGTCTATGGGGGAATCGACCGTCAATGGGAATACGCGCTGTTTTGAGACCGCCCGCCACAACACTTTTCCATCCCAATTCGGGCCAGGATAAAAGCCTCCCAATTCTCAATCATTCCGGATGAACCGGGACCTATGGCCGTAGTCTTGGGGGGAGGCTTTTTCCCATAGCCAACCCAACTTATTGATACCAGTTCCGGAACCTTTTGCCACCCCCGGACCGCCTCATCCACCGCTTTGCTTTTGACACCTAGCGCCACTGGTCTATAATCCGGGCTTTAAGGGTTGGAGAGATTGGCGGCCCCACATGAAAATCGCGGGGGGCTTCGCGTTTTTATGATTTTAATGGGTTGGCGTCAATCCATGAACATGCGATAATGTGCATTATGGCTCTGACATGGTTGGCAGAGCCACGGTACCCTGGTCGGTATCGGCGTAGCGCAAGCACCGATGTTTTCGTTGTTTTCACAGATCAGCCCGATCTGTTGGTTTGATGACTTTTTCTCTCACCCTTTCGGAGGCGTCTATGGTTTTCAGATGTTCCCGGCGGCAAAGTTCACACTTCGCCTTGGCGCATTGTTCCTACGGCTCTGCGGCAAAAGCCGCTCCGGCTTCCCGATTTACCAGTCGTGCCGCCTGGTCTCGCCTGGTGGGAACGTCCCTTTTGGCTGTGGTTCTTTCCTCCGCAGGCGTTCTAGGACTGACCGCCGGCACTGCCTGCGCCCAAACCGATCCGATGGCTGGCCAGCAGACGTCAAACAAACTTATCAATCAGGCCGATCTTTTCATGCACTATTCACTGATTGGCAACCAGACTCTGGCCCATGATTTTGGTGCCACAGTCCTTCAGGCCAACCCCACACCCGTACAGACGCTGCGTGCCTTTGAAAAAGCCGCGAATGGGCGGCATATCATGGAAATTATTCTTTCTGATGAACAGAACCCCAAACTCAAAAAGGTGGCCGCCAAACTCGGCTCGCTGATCAATCAGGGTTACATAGCGTTGGCACGCGATCCGTATCGCATCAAGCAAGCCATTATGGCCATGGGAAAAAGTCCGCAGGCTTACGTTATTTCGCGTACGCGGCTTCGCGCCGCCGGCGAATTTGCCGGGCCGTTCTTTTTTCATTATCTCAACTCGACGTCGCTCAACTCCCTCAAGCCTTACATCATTCAGATGATGAGCGATATTGGCAAACCGCTGGTTAATCCCCTGGTGCAGGAACTTCAGGTAGCCAGCGTGCCGCAAAAAGTTCAGATCATCCAGGTTCTGGGCAACATCGGCTATCCGCAAGCCATGCCTTACCTCAAGCAAATCCTGTCCAGTCCTTCCAGTAGTGGGCCGCTCAAACAGGCCGCGCGTGCCGCTCTGGCCAAAATTGACCCTACCGGCCAATTCGCCAAAATGTCTCCCGCACAGCTTTATATGTGGCTGGCCTGGTCTTATTTCCATAACGAGCCTTCCGTTGCGGCCAACCAACCCGAAGAGGCCACCAACCCCGTCTGGTATTTCGACAAAAATACGCAAAATGTTACCGGCGTAAATGTCCCTACGCCCATCTGGAAAGACATCCAGACGATGCGCTGCTGCGAAGCCGCCCTTGAGCTTGCCCCCGGCAATGCCCAAGCCATCAGTCTCTGGATTACCGCCAACTTGCGCCGCGAAGTGGACTTGCCTGTCGGCCAGACTGATCCCACCCGCAAGGCCGATGCGCCGAATGCGGCGTATTACGCGGTTGCCGCCGGCCCAAGTTATCTGAATCCGGCCCTGATTTACGCCTTGAAGGAAGAAAACAGCCCGCTGATTCTCAAAGTCATTTCCGCACTGGAAAAAACCGGTGGCGTAAAGGGCCTCGTTGGCTCAGGCACCCACACCACGCCGCTGCTTGATGCCATCAGCTACCCCGATCCGCTGGTGCGTTTCGCCGCTGCCTCGGCCTTGGCCAAAGCGAATCCCGCCAAAGGCTTCGATGGTTCCTACCGCGTGGTTCCGGTGCTTTCCGAGGCCGTGGCCCAAAGTGGCAAGCCGACACTGATACTCGTTAATGCCAGTGCCCAGGTTCGCAACCAGATGAAAGGCGAACTACGCGCCCAATTCAATGTTGTCGATGGTGCCACACTCGCCCAGGCCATGCTTCGTGCACGGAAGGCTCCATATCTTGGGATGGTGATTGTCCCCGGTGGCCGCCAGGCCAATGAGCTTCTTAGCCTGGCCAGCACCGATGATCGCCTGCTCTACACGCCGGTTCTGGTTACTGGCAATCGCGCGGAACTTGCCCGCGAACATCTGAATTATGTCGCCTATCGGACCTTTAATGTTATTCCCAATGGTGCGGGCGAACAGACTGTTATTACCGCATATCACGCGATTCTCAAACGCCTGGGCATTTCGATACCCAGTGCCGGCCAAGCCCTGCAACTAAGCGTTTCGGCGGCCGGATTGCTTAAAAACATGGCCAGCAATCGCGCCTGTATTTACAACGTGAATGTTGCCCTGCCCGCGCTTGATGAAGCCTTGCATAATCAGCATAACAGAGTGGTGACCGCCGCCGCTGACGTGCTGGGTTATGTGCAGAATCCCCTGGCCCAGCTTATGCTTGCCCGCGCCGCGCTAAACAGCGCCTCTGCCCCAGTCGCGGTGCAGCAGAGTCTGTTTGCAGACCTTGCCACCTCCGCCCGCAATGTTGGCGATCATCTTAATAAAGATCAGATTGCCAGCCTGATTCAGGTTGTGGGCCATGAATCCAATGCAACTATCCGCCTCGCGGCCGCAGAAGCGTTGGGAGCACTGAACGTTCCCGGCAACCAGGCCTCGGAATTGATTCGTGCACAGATTCGTTGATGGGCGGCAATCCCGGCGTGGAACCGGTTGGCCGGCGATCCGGTTCCGTTCTATCGCGGCGGCGAAGTCCATGGCCAGATGCTGTGTTCGTTTACGAATCCTGCGCGGCACAGTCCGGTGCCATACATTTTATCCGGGATTATGGAACAAATCTGACTGGCTCGGGTCCTGCATACGGGCTTTTTCCATTACATCCTGGGCTTCATCCATTAACTCCCCCAAGTCCTTGAATTGCCGGTAGACGGATGCAAACCGGACGTAAGCAATCTGATCGGTCTGCCGCAGAAACTCCATCACTTTTTCACCAATAAAACTGCTGGGCACCTCTCGCTGAAACTGCCGCGCCGTTGCCTCCTCCACCGCATCAACAATGCGGGCAATCATTTCCGCCGATACCGGC
>JAJYPG010000102.1 GCA_021795535.1 Planctomycetota bacterium | reverse complement strand
TCTTTCAGGTCCGCGCGCAAGGTGTTGATCCGCCGGAGCAGGCGATTGAGTTCATGCGTCCGTATCTTCTGTTGCACATCAAACTGATTGGTCACAACATCAACCAGCTCTTTCCGCAGCTTGTGCGCTTCGGGGTTGGGCAGGCCCGGCTGCCGCAATTCGCCGACAATCTGAAACGATTTATGCGTGTCGGCTAAATCCTGAAGAGTAAGATTAAAAAGCTTTGTATCCGTTTTCTGCAAGTGCTCAAGCCAGCGAAAATTCGGTGCCGCTTCACTGATCAACCTTACAAATTTTTTCGGATGGGAAAGCCGCAACGTCATGGCCTTGAGGTAAACGTCGGGTTGCGTACGCCGCAAAAATTGCATGATACGCGCTATCTGCTCGTGATTCAGCCGGATGATTGGCTGTTTGACCTGCTGATTTGCGACCGGCTTTTTCGGTTGCGGATGAGCCGGTGCGGCGGCCAGAAATGCCGTGGTTCCCAGGCAGGCCACCAGTCCTAGCATCGCCAGTGTGCGTTTGGAAAAAGAATGAAAACTGAATCGGGATAATAATTGTGTATTAAACATCACAAATCTCCTGTGGAGAAATTTAACAGCGAATCCGCCTGGTGCAAAGTGACAAGGCCATGTTCTCAATGCCGGTCCGATAGAAAACATGGCACACAAAAAAAACGACCTCACAAATCGCAGGGAGTCAATAACCAGCGGAGCAAGCCCGATTTCCCCCAGCCGTACCACTGCTGCTCCATTCCGATATTCCCTGTCTTATTCGGGAGGAATTTGTTTGCGGATACGCCGTGCTGTGGGTGTTTGCGGCCAAAAATATTCAAAACGCACATTCGAACTGGCCGCGAATGGAAAATTCTTTAGAAACCCGAATCGCCAGGCGTTGAAACCGAGTCGTCCGCATGCACCGAGTCCAGAGCGTCAAGCAGGTTCATCATGTTGGAATTGCCAACATTGCTTTCTGCAGAAATGCCACCTGATCGCTCGAAGCGGGCAATGCGCCGGGTCAGAGAGTTCACACGCGAATTCCCTTCGCCGGGAAGCCGGGTTTGCGCCATTTCCTGGAAAGTGTTTTCCGCATCGACTATGCGCTGGCGATGGGCTAATTGCCGCTCGTGAACAATGTAAACCCCCGCCGCCACCACCAGGGCCGCAGCCACTCCGGATGCGGCGGCCATAAATCCGTAAAATATGCGCGCCAACCGCGCCTGCCGATGTGCCTTGCGCTGGCGGTCCAAAGCCAGATGAATTCCCTGTTTTATACCCGCGGCAATGCGCGCCCGCGCAACCTGGTCCATCTGTTGTTCCAGAGTTGGCAAAGACCGCAACAGGGCGAAACGACTGCGGATCAGTTTGTATTCCAGATTCGCTGCGGGATAGGTGGTTACATGATGCTCCAGGTGCTCTTGGCCTTTGGCGCCGAGTTCTCCTGAAATATCCAGCAAACAGGTTTGCGACAGCGTCAGATGTTTATTGGTGCGGCTCATGACTTACCCCCATTAGCACACGCAATTTTGCCAAGGCCCGGTGAGCTCTGGCCAGCACGGTGCCCAACGGACAATTCAATGTTCTGGCTATTTCCTTGAATGGCATATCTCCATAGTGTCTTAACAGCAACACCTGCCGGTCCAGATCAGGTAATTTTTCCATGGCCGCATACAGGCGGTCCACATGCTCCTTATGCTCGGCCGGAAACGATGGGCAGGCTGCTTTTCCCGGTGTCGAATCAATAAGGTCCACTGTTTGATCCGCAGTTCCGGCGTGGCCTGAACGAACAGGATGTCGGGAAAGCGACCGACTGTTATCCCGCACCAGATTCACGAGAATGCGAAACAACCAGGCCTCAAATTTTCCCTGATCCTCATACCGATCCAGCTTCTGCACGACTCGCAGAAATGTTTCCTGTACCAAGTCAGTGGCCAATTCGCTGCTATATGTGGCATGCACGGCATAGCTGTAAAGCCGCTGCCAATATTGTTCAACGAGCGCGTCCCATGCACCTTTATCGCCATTGCGACACTGCAAGACCAGGGCGGCAAGGCTTCTGGCATCCATAACCATCTTTTAACTCAACGCTGGGAACAACTCTTTATTGCCATGCATTCACTCTCCACGCGGATAGTGAACCAGCTACATATTCGGATGCAAAATTGCCTGTTTTCGATCAATTTCGTTGCCTATTTGGCTAAATTTACCATATCTCACCGGTGATAGGGTCTGCTTCCCTTTTAATTTTGCAAATGCGAAAATTTCTGCGTGCCCAAATTAAACGCTAATTTGAATTTCCAGCACACACGGCTCCTGACGGATCAGCCATGTGCCGCCTAGCATTCTTTGAATCTCGCCCTTGCCTCCAACATGTACGCGTATTATACTACCAAACTTGGCAATTCCGCCACCGACCATCCTTCCGGTCTGCATCGGCAGTGCAGAGAAGGGTTTTCCCTGCGGTATTGCGCTGGTAGCCTGGTCAATGGCGCCTCCCGCACTTGGTAACGTTGTAATTACCATCGCGGTGTGCAATGGCTGTGTTGTTGTGTATTGGTGAAGAAATAAGGGCCATCCGATCTGGTCCGCTGACATCAGGAATTTGCGTACATGCTGAAAGTTAAATCCCGTGGAAATGAAACTGTTGATCAAATGCTCCGCCGCTTTAAGAAGCTTTGCGAAAAAGAGGGTTTGATTAAAGACATGAAGCGTATCGCTTATTATGAAAAGCCCAGCGAACGGAATCGTCGTCAGTTACGCAAGGCGCAAAACCGCCAACAGAAAATTCAGCGCGAGGGAACTTCCTCCGTCACCTCTCCCCCAATGTCCTAAAAGCCGCAATGGAGGTCCGGGTAAAGCGGAAAATCTCTGTGATACGGGTAAGTAATAGGCCCAAAATAACTTCCCGATATGGAAGACGCATCCCTGGGTGTCATGGTGAGATGCGGAGAATTGTTGTAGTGTAGGTCTCCAGAGCTGCACACTAGACCAGATATGTGCAGATCTGGAGATATACACTCCCCCCAAAAAACGGCTCTCGCCGGTTGGCATAAAGTCTCATTAATAGACGTTTAAAGTATATGACCACGAATTAAGCGGATATTGGAACGGGAAACATAAATCCGCGTAATCAGTGCAGTCTTGCAATCCGTGGTTTGGAATAATTGTGGTAAATAAGAATATCCTGATTTTATTCGGGAATCGTTCGTGGTACAGACCGGGTGCTTGGGCTTCCGCGGCGGAAACAGCCTTTGTTGTCGTGCAAATCAGGAAGTTGTTTTGGGCCCTTCCTGAATATTGTTGAAAAACTATTGACCCTTTTGATTATGTTGCAAAGGTTGCCTTATTTAAGCATCTTTAGAACATCACAATACACCACGCATTCCGAACTTTTTCCCATGGTTTTTTAAGCACACCCCGCCAACCTGCCTCTTACCGGACCGCGATGTTTTTCATGCGAGGTTGCAGACTCGGTTTAACGCCGGTACACTAATCAATCTTGGCCGAAGTGCCGCTATAACCTTGGAAGCGGACATCGGGCGGAATTCCGGAATTACCACAAAGAAAAACGTGGAAATTTCGGGGTAATGAATCGCCGGGTGTTTTTTTCAGGTTTGGCCTTTTAACTCTCAAACGTCTCTGGCGGTTGAGAAGGGCGCAATGCTGCTGTAGCTCAGTTGGTAGAGCGCGTCCTTGGTAAGGACGAGGTCATGGGTTCAAGTCCCATCAGTAGCTTTCGGCGAAAACGTTGCGCTGTCGGTTATACGGCAGGCGACTTTGGTATTTCAGAGTATGGTTCCGCGGCGGGCTTTGGCTGCCTGTCGCGGATGTGTTTTAGGTATCTTCTTTTGTAACCTTCAGGAGGTTAATATCCATGGCCAAAGGCATATTTGAACGTAAGAAGCCACACGTAAATGTTGGAACGATTGGTCATATTGACCACGGCAAGACCACCTTGACCGCAGCGCTTACAACAGTTCTGGCTCAAAAGGGGCTGGCTACTGCTGTGGCGTATGACACTGTGGCGAAGGCTTCGGAAAAACAGGGGCGACGCGATCCGTCCAAAATTGTCACCATTGCGGTTTCGCACGTGGAATACGAGTCTGCCAATCGGCATTACGCCCACATTGACTGCCCCGGCCACGCCGACTTTGTGAAGAACATGATCACCGGTGCCGCTCAGATGGACGGAGCGATTCTTGTGGTATCCGCCGCCGATGGCCCGATGCCGCAGACGCGCGAACACGTGCTTTTGGCCCGCCAGGTGAACGTCCCGCGTATTGTGGTATTTCTCAACAAGGTTGACCTTGTGGATGATCCCGAGCTTCTTGAGCTTGTGGAACTGGAAATTCGTGAACTGCTCAGCAAGTACAAGTTCCCTGGTGATGAAGTGCCGATCATCCGCGGCTCCGCCGTTGCAGCCCTGAAAAACCCGACGGATGCCAAGGCGATTGAACCAATCATGCAGCTCGTGGCAGCTCTGGACAGTTACATTCCCGAACCGGTTCGTGAAAACGATAAGCCGTTCCTTATGCCGGTGGAAGACGTGTTTTCCATCAAAGGTCGCGGCACGGTCGGCACGGGCCGTGTGGAACGTGGCGTGATCAAGGTTGGCGATGAAGTGGAAATCGTCGGTCTGAAGAAAGAACCGATGAAGTCGATTGTAACCGGTGTGGAAATGTTCCAGAAAACGCTGGATCAGGCCATTTCCGGCGACAATGTCGGCCTTCTGCTTCGTGGTGTGGAAAAAGAGCAGCTTGAACGCGGTCAGGTTATCGCCAAGCCCGGCTCGATTACTCCGCACACCAAATTTGAAGCTGAAATTTATGTGCTCACCAAAGAAGAGGGCGGTCGTCATACCGCATTCTTCAAAGGCTATCGTCCGCAGTTCTACTTCCGCACGACCGATGTGACCGGTTCACTGGACCTTACCTCTGGTGCGGAAATGGTCATGCCTGGCGATAACGTGAAGATCAATGTGGACTTGGGCGAATGCCCCATTGCCATGGAACAGGGTGTCCGCTTCGCTATTCGTGAAGGTGGTCGCACCGTGGGTGCCGGCGTCGTGACTAAAATTATCGCCTGATAGTCGATAATATGTCGTATAAACGAATAAGCCACGCGGGTGGGTGCAAACCTGCCCGCGTGGTTTTTCAGTGACGCGGTAAATCAAGGTGCCTGGCGGGAGTATGCAAAACTTCCCGTCCAATCCGCTTGGTTAATGGCCGAATTTCCGATAAATTCGGAGGTTGGCAGAGGGAAAAATCCGAATACCACCGGAAAATCTGGTGGTTTGAGGGTTAAAGTCTGAAAAAGTTGATGTTGACTTTAGACTTTCCCGGTAATTTCGTATAATGAAGAGCTTTGCTTCACCGCCCATGGTTGGCCGTTTGTATACCTTTATGAGGTGGCTGCCACAGCGGAAAAAGCTTGGTTGGAGTATATAATCATGGCGCGTGAATGGGTTTGGCTGCAATGCAATGAGACCAAAGACCTTAATTATCGTATCAGCATCAATCCCAAGGAGATGGATACGAAAATGGTCTTCCATAAATTTTCTCCGCGACTGCGCAAGCACACGGAGCATAAAATAAAGAAGGGCAAGTAACCGGTATGAATCACCGGCGCGGTGTTGTACCCCGCGGCTGTATATTAGCCCAACTGCCCGGACCTCTGGTTTTGACTGGTTTGGACGCAGTTGCGTTATTTACGACAGTAGCTCAATTGGCAGAGCACCGGTCTCCAAAACCGGGGGTTGCAGGTTCGACTCCTGCCTGTCGTGATGTGCAGCCGG
>JAJYPG010000101.1 GCA_021795535.1 Planctomycetota bacterium | reverse complement strand
ATATGTTCGTTTATACCGCCGCGTATGAAGGGGCGCTGGTGGCGGAAAATGCGCTGACCAAGGCGAATCGTGTAACCGACTATACCGCGCTTCCATGGGTGATCTTCACCGATCCGCAGGTTGCGGGTGTTGGCATGGATGAGCGGCAGGCCCGTGCATCAGGCCACGATCCGGAAATTGCGGCATTGCCTCTAAGTCACGTCCCTCGCGCCATTGCCGCGCGCGATACCCGCGGCCTGATCACACTTATCCGCGACAAGAAAACCGATCGGTTGCTTGGTGCCCGCATTTTGGCTCCGGAAGGAGCGGAATTGCTGATGGAATTGGCCATGGCCATTAAATTCGGTATTACAGTGCAACAGCTTCGCGAAAGTTTCCATCCCTATCTGACCATGGCAGAGGGCGTGAAACTCGCGGCCATTGCGTTTGGCAAAGATCCGGCACGGCTTAGTTGCTGTGCCACGTAATATTTTTGATCCAATGGAATAATATGGGTTGCCAGACGTTATAATATAATGCTAATGCGTTTGCCCGGTTTATCGGGAAAGGGTTTGGATTTGTTTTACGCTTTTGCAAAAAGCCTTTGGAGTTTCCCGCCTCTTGAAGTTATTCTTTTTCAATACAATTTTAGTTTCCTCGAAATTGCGGCACTGGAAAAAACATGTTTATCGCCCGGCGACTCTGGCGTTGCTTATTGGCTGCACACTCTTCTGCGGAGCCTGCACCACCTTGCGCGTTACCGACCCGCCGGAAACCGCTGATGAACAATATCTGCTTAGTGATGCGGCAGCAAAATCCATCGCCCGTCTTACCGTAACGAATCTGCGGGACCGGCGGGTATTTGTTGATTCGCAATATCTGGACCCATCCATCGCCCAGCAGAAATTTCTGATTGCGGACCTGCGCGCCCATCTGCTGGCGGGCGGGGTGCGACTGGTAAGCTCACGGTCCAAGGCACAAATTGTTCTCGAGGTGCGGTGCGCAGCACTGGGAATCAACAACCAGAGCCTGCTGGTCGGCATTCCACCGGTATACGCCACCACCACCACGCCCACCTCCGGCCTTGGCTATATTCCCGTGCTTATTCCGGAAATTGCCCTGTTTAAGAACATTCGCCAGAAGGGGTACGCCAGTGTGGCTTATGTCGCCTACTGGCGAAAGACCGGCGATATTGTGGCCAGCTCCGGGCCTTTTGTCGGAAGAACCTACCGCAGCGACTGGTGGATTTTTGGCTTTGGGCCGCAGACTTCCGGCAATATCCCGCCGACACAGAAACCCTGATGCCCACAATCCCGAAATATCCGGGAGGCGTTTTCCGGGAGATGCTTTAAGTGCCGACGTATGGAGTAATGCGGCTACAATAAATACAACGCAACCAACAGACGGGCCACAATGGGTTACAATGGACTGGACACCGCAATCACCATGCTGACAGGATTTATCGCGAAATGAATAAGGCTGATACTACCAAAAAGCCTTCCGTGGCCAACCCTCCCCGGCGATTCTGGCGAACGTTGCGTCGCGCGTTTTTTTTACTGCTTTTTATTTCTCTTGCTCTGGCCGCCGCAGCGTATGGTGGGAAGAAATTTTTGCGTTCTCCATACGCCCACCAGTGGGTTATCGCCACAATAGAAGCGAACACGGGCCTGCGGATCAACGCACCAGTAGTGCAGATTAACTGGTGGGGTGAAACGACTCTTAAAAGGGTGCAGATGGGGCTGCCTTTGGGACATTGGCCCATTCTGCGGATACAAAAAATCACGCTGCGGCATAACAATGTGCTCTGGTATGCGGTATCGGGTCATTTGGGCCTTTCCGCCATAAACATTAATTCCCCGCGTTTTATCATACGCCGGACGGCGCAGGGTGGCTGGACTCCGGCATTGGCCTTGCAGGCGCTCCAGCAGGCGTGGACCCAGACCAAGCTCACGCATCGGGATGCCAAACCACTTTCCTCTATAATTCTTCCGCACATTACAATGGAAAACGGCGAACTCGTGGCCCCGGCGTTTGGCACAAATGTTCTCAAAATCCGGCATATTTCCTTCACGGCTGAAGCCCGCGGTCCCCTGGCATGGCATTTTCGTCTTTCCACCCCCATCCTGGCCCACCAGCCATGGGTGAATATTCGCGGAACCCTCGCGCCACAACAGCAATGGACGCACACGGTGCAAATTCGCGGCGGTGGACTGGCCAACTGGCTGCGGCTGTTCTGGCCGCAGTGGCGTGGTCCAGCGCAGCTTAAGGCCAATATTGTTGGACATGTAACGGATTCAATGCTGGATGAACATGCCACCCACAT
Source organism: Planctomycetota bacterium (assembly GCA_021795535.1). The sequence continues at coordinate 3,510 of JAJYPG010000101.1, read as the reverse complement.
ACATCTGGCGATTGGAGCGCTGCATGTGCGTGGCCGTTCCAATATTCAGTACGCACAACAACACTGGCGGATAAATCCACGCAGTCTCACATTTAATCTGGCCTGGTGGCCACTGCCCATTCGTGTTTTTCGCGGTTCCCTCTGGGCGGACAGCCGCGGCATTCATGGCAAGGGCATTCGCGCAGAACTCGCGGGGGGTGGATTGCATTTAAGCGGACTATTCAACCCGGCCATGGGACATATTGAAATTCAGGCCGCATGGCGGGATATAAGTTTGCCGGGTGCCACCGCACAAAGTGGAACACTTTCCGGGTCGCTGCTGTCTCCATGGCCGGGGCAGCGGGTTATTACCGCGAAAATAACAAGTTCCGGCCAAAGTCCGCGTGGCTTGTGGAACACGCAACTGAATATCGGGGCACAAGGCAGCTTCCGCCATGGCATGACATGGCGGCTAACCACGCCCAAGCTGCTCTTGACCCAGGGAAAAAACATTATCTTAAACGGCCTCAACGCCGCGGGGGCGATAAACGCCCGGAAACTTACGGTAACACATTGCGCGTTGCCAACCGATCCCTATTTGAAACTGAGTGGAACTTATGATCTGCCGTTGAAAATCTGGCATGTGCATTTGCGCTGCCATGGAAATTCCATTCCACTTTCCAATCTGCCTGCGGATTCACAAGTACGCCTGCGCGCTTATGGCAACAATGGCGGCATGCAAATTCAGAACTTTCTGGTCGCCAATAAAACCTGGAGTCTGGCGGCCAGCGGCAACTGCATTTTTCTTGGACAATATCCTGCCCATCTGCTTCTTACGCTCACCGGTCTTCCCGTAATAAGTCACACCAATGGCAAAGCCGCGCCCTGGGCGGTCGGTGGTGTGGTCAGCGGGCACTTGCTGGCACAAGGGAATCTGCTGCCGCTGCATTTGCGGTTAAAAGGTCGCCTGGCCGGTGCGGCGCTTCGTGTCAACAGTCATCGGCTGATGTTGCCCCCGGTTCTGGTTCGTGGATCCATCTCGCGTACCAGCATAAACATCGCGACAAAAACGGTAAGACTGCTGGGCGGAAATATAACTATCGCGGCGCAGGCCGGATTCAACGGGCACCTGGCATCCATGACCATAGGCGCGACCAACATACGGGCGGCGCGCCTCGCGACACTGCTGCTGCCACCAACAACCGGGAAAGTCGCCGGACGTGTGGCACTGAAGCTGCGCATCAATCTGCCCAACCGCGACCTGCAAAAAGCCACCATTCATGGTTCGCTCTCCGCGACCCATTTGCTTTGGCCCGCACTCTGGCCGAACACCCAACCCATCAGCATACTCTCGGCCACAACGCGGATAAATTATGTGCGCAGAGCGTTGTTGGTCAGCCCCATCGTGGTGCAAAACAGCGGCGCGGGAAAACTCCTTGGCACCGTCGGATGGAATTGGGCACACCCGCGGCATGTTACACTTTCCATGAGCCTTGCCGACTGGCCACTGACGGTGCAAAGTCAGGCCCTGACCTTTGCCCTTAATGGATCCGCCGCCGGAAGCTGGAATGTTTTCAAACAAAGCTACCGGGGCCAGGCGCAACTTAAAGCCAATATTTCGAAATTGGCTTTCCCGGTCGGTTCGGTGCGGTTGAAAATAAACGCGCTGGGCCGCGTGCTGGCGTTTTCCAGTATTCACGCAACTATTCTGGGCAATACCCTCCGCGGACGGGGGGTTTATTCGCTCAAAGATCCACTGGCCTCTTCCGCATCGCTGGTTTGCAATCTGCCCGATATTCCGGTTTTATTCCCCACGCTGCGGGTGTTGCACAATATGCGCGGCGGGTTTCATGGAACGCTTTCCGCCGGTCCCACACACAGCACCCACCCACTGGCACCCATGGCGCTTTTTTTGAAACTCAATTCCAATGGGGCGCGGCTTGGAGCGATGAATTTCGGTGCCATTCTGCTTCACGCCATGATTTCCAAACACTCTCTTGTCATCAACCACTCGTCCATTGGCCTGGCCAATGGAACCGTGCGGCCATGGGCCAGACTGAGCCGACATTCCGGAGGCTTCTATTCCACGCAATTGAATTTACATTTCACAGATATTGATCTGGCGCAAATAACGCGAACGGTCAAACCACGCGCACTGCCGGTGCCGGGCCTGCTTTCCGGACGAATAAGCGTAATTGCCACACCCGGGCGATGGAACGCCGCTTTTGGCCAGGGGAGCATACGCATTACCAATTCAGACCTTATCCACACCACAATTATGGCCGCATTGTACAGCCTGCTGCACGTCCAGACCGGAACCGTTGCCGCAGTGGGACATGGCCATGCGACCTGGCGACTGGAAAATGGTAACGCTCATATCACCTATCTGCACTACACGGACCGGGGGGCGAGCACACTGGCCACAGGCACCATTTCCGATATATGGAAGATGCCGGAAAGCACAATCTCCGGTTATGTGGTGGGAACGGTGCAGCCATTTGGGAACATTCACATACCATTTGTTCCGCAGACCAAGGCAATTTTAGACGCGCTGGAATCAAACGTCAGCACGATTGAGGTGGGTGGAACTTGGCAGAACCCGAAGGCAACACCGGTCGCGTTCAAACAGCTTGACGATGCAATCCACGAAACATTCATCCGGGCAATTGTGGGGCGGCAGCACGCCAGCCGGTGAAGGCCGGAAGCTTCACCTGAATGCACCCACTGGTTTGCTGATGAATCTGTAAAATTAAATCGCACATTATTCGCGGGACTGGTTTAATGACAAGGCGGTTTGCTGCGGCGAGCGGAACACTTTTAATTCAAGTCGAGCGGGCCACGGGATAACTCCCGTAGCTGTTTGGTGTAAACCCGCAGCTGGTTTGCAGATGAATCTGTAGAAGTTAATTTGCACTGGTTCTTAGACTTCAGCAACAACGCGGCGCTGTGACTTCCGTTGTGAATTGATCCGCTTGGATTCCACGCGGCGGGTTTTGCTGCCTTTGGTCGGTTTGGTTTTCCGACGAACCTTTGGTTCCACCAGGGATTCGGTGATAAGTTCACGAAGTTTTTCCACACAGGCTCGCCGATTGGCTTCCTGTGTCCGCTGGCTTCCACTGACCAGCAGCAGATAGCCCGCGGCATCCACCCGTCGCCCCGCCAGTCCCATCAGCCGCTGAATGGCCCGTGCGGACAGGCCGTGGAGATCCTACGGTCGGACGCGCAGCTCCGTCTTGGTGTTCACCTTGTTGACGTTCTGGCCACCCGGTCCGCTGGAACGGGAAAACCCGAAACTAAGGTGTGCTTTGTCCACCCATACACCCGGTCCCAGCGTTATGCCGGGCAAATATGAAACTGCGTCGCTCATGTCAATGAGTATACCACAAAGTCCCGAATTAGTCGCCAGCAAGGGGGTGTGCCCCGGAAATGGGGTGTGCCCGTTTGTATCGGGATTTGCAAAACGCCATGCAGAACAGCGGGTTTCGCTCTTATGCAGGTAACGTTGCCGACCCAAAGCGGGTGAGGACACCC
>JAJYPG010000100.1 GCA_021795535.1 Planctomycetota bacterium | reverse complement strand
GGGAAACCCATAAGATTCCATTTGAATACGATGAATCAGTTCCCCAACTCATCGCCGAGCGGTGTACGGAATTGGAACGCGGCGCCCGCATGGTTGATGCCATGATCACCAATGTTCTTCTGCCGCGGATCGGCCATGAATTTCTCACCCGCATGATGGAAGGGCGGCAGATTGATCGCATTGCTGTGACCGCCGAAGCGGGCGAATTTACGTTTAACTTCGGCGAAAAATAGTTGTTGCGGCATCCAAGCTGTTTGGAACTGAATAGCCGGAATGCCGTCGCTTAATCAGGAGTTGCATCATGGCAAAGTTTAAACAGGGACACCGGGAATTAAGCATTGATACGCCGCTGGGTTCGGATGTGTTGCTGCTGACCAAATTCACGGGTACGGAAGCCCTAAGCGCGCCGTTTGAATATGAACTGGAGATGCTTTCCGAGAAACCCGATATTAATTTCTCCGATATTCTGGGCAAAAGTGTTTCGGTTTCGCTTTCCGCAAAATCCGGAGCACTTTCCGTCGCGGCAAGCATTCGCTATTTTAATGGTTACATTTCCCGTTTTGAGCAAACCCACAGCGAAGGCAATATCTATCATTATTCGGCGGTCATGGTTCCCTGGCTCTGGTTTTTAAAGCGCCGCCGGGACTGCCGAATATTTCAAAAACTTACCGTACCGCAAATTGTCCAGCGGATATTTTCCGATCTGGGATTTTCCTCGGTTGTGGACGATGCCCTTACCGCAACCTACCGCACGTGGGATTACTGCGTGCAATATCGTGAGACCGATTTTGATTTTGTCTCGCGCCTGCTGGAAAACGAGGGAATTTATTATTTTTTCAAGCATGAGAAAGACGCACGAAGCGGCACTATCACGCATAAACTGGTGCTGGCCGATGGCGTATCGGCAAGCGTGAATATCAACGGTGATTCGAGCATCAGTTATCTGGGACCCAATCGCGCGGCCAAAGGCGAATATATTCGGGATTGGAAGTTGCGGCAGGCGCTTCAATCCGGCAATTTCATGCTGAATGATTATGACTTTACCGCACCCAAGAAATCGCTTTTGACATCTGCGGCCAACACCGCCGGCGTTGTCAGTCAGACCGATCATCGTGTCTACGATTATCCCGGCGGCTACAGCCAATCCGCCGATGGCAATAATTACGTCCAGGCCCGCATGCAGGAACAGCAGGCCGGTTTTACGGTGGCTTCAGCAAGCTCCAATAATCGCGGTATTGAGGCTGGGTACCTCTTTACCTTGGCGGATCATCCGGTCTCGGCGATGAATCAGACGTATCTGATCCGGAGCGTGCAGTATGACATTCGCAATGAAAATTATCTGCAGGACCAGCCTGGGCCTGTGCAAACGACGTTCACCTGCAATCTGACCTGTTTTGAATCCAGCCAGCAGTTCCGTCCCGCACGTAGTACACCCAAGGCTTTGGTACGCGGCCCCCAGACGGCAGTGGTGGTGGGGCCGTCCGGTGAAAAAATCTACACCGATGAATACGGCCGGGTGAAGGTGCAATTTTACTGGGACACCTATGGTGCATCCGATCAGAACTCCTCCTGCTGGATTCGGGTGTCACAATCCTGGGCGGGAGCGCCCAACAACGGTTTAAACTGGGGTGATATGGCATTGCCGCATGTGGGCGACGAGGTCATCGTGGATTTTCTGGAAGGCGATCCGGACAAGCCGCTGATTACCGGCCGAGTGTACAACGCGGATAACATGCCGCCGCTGGCACTGCCCGCTAATAAAGACAAACGCATTCTGCAGGATGATTATGGTAATCGCATCATATTTGACGCCACACCCGGCTCTGAGCACCTGAGGCTCTTTAGTCCGCATCACCACTCCGGGCTGGCATTGGGTACGAGTTCAAAAAATTGGACCTGGAGTGATATTTATACATTCTGTGCCGGTGAAAACATCACCGGTACTGCGGGGGCGATGTTCACATTGGTTGCCGGAGCCAATGTCGCCGCTACTGTGGGTGTTAACGCTGCGTTTCTTGCCGGGGTAAACTTGGGAATATCGCTGGGACCGCAGTTCACGATCGGGGTTGGTGCGGTAAATGCGATTACGGCTGGCGGCACCACGGATATCCACCTCAGCACCCGCCACGAGATCGCCAAGAAAGATATCGTAGAAGTCGGCACGACCGGGGTGTGCCTGGTCGCCGGAGATAAATCGTCTGCCGGGAACTCAATTCTTAATTTAACTCCGACTGACGTTGAACTCTCCGTGGGTCCCGTCGTCAGCATCGCTGATGTTAAGACTGGTGTGTTGATTAAGGCCGCGGGAGTTGCCGCCGCGATTGCGGCTGCGGTTCCGGTGATAGCGTTAACGACGACCGCGGTTATGGAAGCGGTTCAACAGGCACAGGGAGGTGCCTTCTCAACATCGGGATCAACGGCTACCGATACGACATCACTCCAACCTGACGGTTTAGCCGCAGCCGAGGATGCGTTAGCCGGCGCCGCGGGCGTTAGCATGGCGGTTTCACTGATTTCATTAATTGTTTACCAGGCGGGGTTGTCAAGAGTGAAGGATAACTTGACGGCAGTCAATCACAAGGCCCAGAAGACTGGTGATGCGTCGATTGAGCTTGGAGCCGGTACAGCAGGTGGAACAGTTTTGATCAGCGCGAAAAAGACCTTTATCGTTGGTACCCCCACGCACGCGCCCACTACAAAATATATGGACGTTGATTTTGGTGCCAAGTCTGTGCTTGTTTCGGACGGGCAGGCCAAGATCGAGGTCTCGGGCGGAAATGTTAAGGTTACAACGACGGGAACGTTTAGCGCAAATAAAGCAATCGAAGTCAGCCCCTAACATCGTCGGTTAGCTGATGCAAACCTGTCTTCGATCAGCAACGAACTGGATAAAAACGGCCAAAACATTACCGGGATCAGAAAATTGAAAGTTATCACCCAATCCACTGCAACCTTTGCTCCGCTGGCCGGCAGAATTAGTTTTCCCGACCATTCCATGACGCTTATTGCCAAGGCCACGTACGGCTTAAAGCCCGGGCAGCCGCCGGTAGCGCTGCCTAAACAACCATTTCCCACGGGCGATGAATATTATCCTGATGATGAGGAAAAAAGCGGACCGCCGCGCTATGAATCGGATTTTGCCTATTTTAAGCCCAAGGCCGACCTGCTGCTTGTTGGTAAGTGTTATCCGCCGGGCGGTAAACCGATTCCGATTTGCAATGCCGTCTTTCAGGTTGGTGACAAAATCGGAACGCTGACCATTGCCGGTGATCGCCGCTGGGAAAAGAAACTTCTCAGTCGTACCGCCACGGCTCCGCAACCTTTTCGTTCCATGGCGTTGCGCTATGAAAATAGCTACGGCGGCCCCGGCTACGTCGCCAACCCAATCGGCAAGGGCCACGAGCCACTGCGCGGCGGACAAGGACAGGAAATCTGGCAGTTGCCCAATATCGAAAATCCTGCGCAATTAATTCAAAGTTGCAAAGACCGACCATTCCCAGCCGGGTTCGCGCCGCTAAGCCCGAAATGGGATACACGGAAAAGTAAACTCGGCACCTATACCGGCACGTATCGCAAAACCCGCTGGCCCTGGTTTCCCGCGGATTTTGATTATTCTTATTTCAATGCAGCTCCGCCAAATATGCAGGTGGAGGGTTATTTGCAAGGGAATGAACCGCTCTATTTTGAAAACCTGCATCCGGATCATCCCAAATATGAATCTCGCCTGCCCGGTTTACGTGTGCGCTGCTTTATCAATCGCGCCGGCGCTGCGGAAAAGCAGGCTGGAAATTTTGAAGAAGTGCCGATGAATCTCGACACGCTCTGGGTGGATATGGAAGCCGGGAAGATGGTGCTGCTGTGGCGCGGCGTGGCAACGGTTAAATCCGAGGAATTTGAGGATGTTGCCGATGTGTTCATCATGGATGAACCCTTGGCGCAACCGCCCGCATCGCTGGAGGCGTGCCGCCGGAAATTTCTTGAAGCACAAAATGAACCCGTTGAAGCCGCTGAAGAACCGCCACCGCCGCAGGCCAAGCCGCTTGAGCCAACGCCTGAAGAACTCGCCGCCAAAGAAAAACAAAAGCTGGAAATGCGCCGGCAGATGGAAGTTCAAGTGGCGGCCATGCATAAAAATCTCGGTATGGACCCGGCAGAATTGCCGCCGGAGTTGAAAGCCCAACAGGCCGCCATGCTGGACCAAATAGTTGAAGATGATCCGGCCCAAGCTTCCGCCATGCACGAAGCGGACCTGCGGAACCAACTGAAAACCGCAATGTCAAAGTTGGGCCTGGATCCGGATAACCTGCCTGCCATGAGCGCTAAAGCCCACGCCGAACAAATCCGTTTCTGGCAATCACAAGGGCTTTCACCGGCGGAATTGGCGAGCGATCCCGCCACGGGAAAGCTTACATCGCTCATGGGGGCTTTACTGCCAAAAATGGGCCACAACCCGGAAGATTTATCGCCGTTAATCGCCCAGATGAAACAGGCCCGAGAAAAAGCGGGAATTCCCGAACCCGAAACTGAAAAGCCGCCGGAAGCTCCACCTGTCTGGACCCGCCAGATGGTGGAACAAAAAGTCGCGCAAGGCGAGCCTCTGACCAATGAGAATCTGTCGGAGTTGGACCTTTCCCGATTAAACCTTACCGGGACGGACTTCTCCGGCACCAATTTGTCCGGCTGCAACTTGGAAGCTTCAACAATTAGTCGATGCAATTTCACCGGCGCCAATCTGGCATCGACCAATATGTCGGAGATTCAGGGAGCGGAGGCGAATTTCAGCAAAGCCGCTTTAGACGGTGCAACATTGGAAAATGCAAATCTGAAACAGGCGGACTTCACCCAAGCCAACCTGGCCGGCGCGAATCTCACCGGCGCCACGCTGGATGAAGCCCTGTTTGAAAAAGCCACCCTGACCGATGCGGTGCTTACCATGGTCTCAGCCAGGGAAACGTTATTTGCGCAAGCCGATCTGTCACGCGCTAAATTTCAGCAAAGCAAGTGTGCGCAGGCTGATTTCACCGCCGCGACAGTCAACCAAAGCGATTTTTCCAGTGCTGCACTTCACGAAGCGTGCTTTGAAAAAGCGACTGGAAAGCAGGTAAATTTTGCCGCCGCGAATGTGACAAAATTGCGCGCCGATAAGGCCGATTTTCCGGATGCCAATTTGTATGAAGTTTGCGGAACCGAGTCAATCTGGGCGGCGGCAAATTTAGCCGGCGCCAATATGCGTTACGCGCAATTATCCGGCGCCACATTTACCGCGGCGGGTTTGCAGGGGGTCAATTGTTCCGCCGCCAACTTGAAAACCGCCAAGCTCAATAAAGCCAATCTCACCGGCGCAATACTGGAGCGGACGAATTTATTCAAAGCGTCCTTTGAAAAAGCGAATCTGACCGTTGCAAATTTAAGCGGAGCCAATGCGTACGGTGCGGAATTCCTCAATGCAATACTTCATGGCATGATTACGGATAGCGTAACCAATGTTAAAATGACCAAGCTCTCCGCGTTGGAAGCGTGATAACAGGTAGAATCATGAGTTACTTTGATACCATTGATTTTGAAAATCTGGATGTGTCCAAACTGGACTTTAAGCGCCTTTCCGAAGAGTTCAAGAATCACAGCAAATTGCTCATGAAGCGCGAAGAGGTGATCGCCAAGGTGCAATCCGGCGAATCACCGGCGGGTGTGCAACTCTGGTGGGTGGATTTATCCGGCGTGGATTTTAAGGGCGTTAATTTTCGGCAAGCCACATTCCGTTATGTAAAATTTGCCGCCGCCAATCTGGAAAACGCGACATTCGCCGATGCGCAATTC
>JAJYPG010000099.1 GCA_021795535.1 Planctomycetota bacterium | reverse complement strand
TACGAGGTACCTTTCCGGCTACCACCTCATTTACCTGGTGCCCGGGGAATCAGTAGCCGTGGTTTTAAGGCTTTCCCGGTACTACAGGTTCGCGCCTTCAGGGGTTTTCTACGTCTACGCTTCGCGGCTGGTAGCTGCGGGTAGATATAACGGCGGTTCAACGGTCGGGCTGATACAAAAATATGTCAGATATCCCTTCCTGAAGCTCACCCTTCGTAAGGGTGAACCGCCAGTCTGGAAAACGGTGTCTGCGATACCCAAGCCAAAGCCTCAACGTCGTCCCGCCGTGCTGGTTTCGCCCCCTTTTCCAACATATAAAATTCCCACCAGCGGACCGATAGCGACATTGGCCCATATCGCTCAAGCGGTTCGAGCGGGTGACTTGAAGCGAGTGAGCCAATTGAGCTATCGTGGCAGCCATGCGACGACGTCTTTTTATCTCGCACTCGCCAAGGAGGCCATCGCTATTTCGGAGTATTGCAAAGCAATTCAAAAAAGGTTCGGGGTCAACCTTGAAAAAAACATCTCACCCCCACCCGATATTTTTTCTCATTTTCTGGCGGAGTTGAATCCGCGTTCACTGAAAATTGATGTTAACAAAGCCGCTGTGGGGGTGCTATATTTCAACGGTAAGAAACTTGTTCCAATGCCCTTGTTTACATTCTGTTTTCGCAAAGTCCACGGTCATTGGCTCTTGGATTCATGGGCCACACAATCATCATGTCCACCATCCAGCCCAAAATTGTATCGCTTGAACGTGGAAAACTGTCTGAAGGAAGCGGGTATTTTCGATTCACTGGCACAAACTGCTCCCGAAAAACGATTTGCGAACTTTCAGGAGTTTAGTGCTTTTGCTGGGCGACAGATGACCGCCGTGGATGACTGGTTCACACTGCAATCCATGAAAAATAATAAGCAATGGATGAAAGACAATGCGCTATGGGTGAAACGGGTAAAAAACAGTGAACAGGCGGCGAAGAAAAAATCGCCGCAAACGCAGCCGTAGCGAGAGAAGTTAAGCGGGTAGTCCATGGCATGCCGCGTCGCGGCCACGAGAGGCGGTCTTGCGCCCACACGAAACGAGCGTAGCCAGACTGCCGTTGCGGCGGAGAATATTAGATATATGTACGACACTGGAAAATGGGTGCCAAAAAACATCCAGCAGAAGGTTTATTGGTATAAAAAGGCCGCTGCGTATGGCCGCACAGTGAATCTCGGCTTTTGTTATCAGGATGGGGATGGCGTCACGAAAGATTCCGGCAAGGCTATGGAATGCTTTTGCCCTTGGAAGCGCTTCGGGTCATGACGAAGCATGTTTTAAAATTGGACGGAACTATTTCCAGGGCAACGATACTCTCGTTAATTTTCCGCGGGCACTGCAGTGGTTCCGTAAAGCTGCCGCAATGGGCGATGCGCGTGCAATGAATTTTATCGGTGTGATGTATCACCAGGGAGACGCGCTGCCGAAGAATGATGTACATGCCGTGGCCTGGTATCGGCGGGCGGTGCACGCCGGTGATATGTACGCCATGCACAATCTGGCTTTGGCTTATAAAAATGCCCGTGGCACTCCGCTGGACTATCAACGGGCAATGTTCTGGTGGCGCCGGGCCGCGGCGCTGAAATTCGCGGGTGCCGAATGCTGGATTGGCAACATGCTCCATGATGGCCATGCTGTACCATTTTCTTATTCCGCCCATGATCATCGGGCGCTGGCATGGTAACGGAAGGCGGCGACCCTGGGCTATGCCCGTGCGATGTCGTTTATGGCCTATTGCTACGGCCATGGGCTTGGCGTTCCACGCGACGCGGTCAAGGCGCAGCAATGGCAAAATAAATACCACGCGGCCATACAGCAATAATAGCCTGCGGGTGAAATGGATCAGCCAATCAAATGAGAAGATGGCGCATTCCGGCGGAACGGTGTCGCCGCGTTCAGCGGTCGTGTGGCTCTTCCAGATAGGTATATCCTTGCAGGCCGGATTCATAAAAGCGCAGCAACAGCGCGGATTCCGCCACGGAAATGGTATTTTCACGCACGGCGCGTTCCACATCCTTGTGCATGCGGCTTAGCAGTTCATCGGCGCTGAACTGCACATATTGCAGGACTTCCCGCACTGTATCGCCACGAACAACTTCCTCGATATGAATCTGGCTCTCATTATCCACATGCACATGCACGGCATTGGTATCGCCCAGCAGATTGTGCAGGTCGCCGAGAATTTCCTGATAGGCTCCAACCAGAAACACCCCAAGGAAATATTCGCTGCCGGTGTATTCGTGAAGCTCCAACGTTTTTTTTACATCCCGCAGGTCAATAAAGCAATCCACCTTGCCATCGCTGTCGCAGGTTATGTCGGCCAGAACGCCGCGCCGCGTCGGTTCCTCCCGCAGTCGATGAATGGGCATAACGGGAAAAAGCTGCTTGATGGCCCAACTGTCGGGCATGGACTGGAAAAGCGAAAAATTACAGAAATAGGTATCGGAAAGTTGCGCTTCCAGAGAATCAAAATCATCCCCCACATAGTCTATTTCCTTGAGGACTTTAAGAATCTTTCCGCAGGTGCCCCAGAACAGTTTTTCCGTCAGACTGCGCAGTTCCAAGCTTAAATATCCGAGATTAAAAAGATTCAGCGCCTCGTCGCGCTGCTGCGTGGCATCGTGATAAACTTCCAGGAAATTTTTCTTGTTCACATCACGGTATGCGTCAAAAAGATCGCTGACCGGCTGGGGAACATCTTCATTGGCGGGCAGGGCCTTGGGAATGTCAAAGTAATCAAAACCGCTGACACCCAGCACATTAAATACCAGCACACTGTGATAGGCCACCATGGCCCGGCCACTTTCGCTGATAATAGTCGGGTGTTTCACACCACATTCGTCGCAAACGGTCTTGATGCGGAAAACCACATCGCTGGCATATTCCTGCAGCGTGTAGTTGATGGATGATTCAAAGTTGGTCTGGCTGCCGTCGTAATCAACACCCAAACCACCGCCCACATCCAGATATTCCATTCCGGCCCCGGCCCTGGCGAGTTCCGCATAAACACGGGAGGCTTCATTCAGCGCACTTTTTACGGTGCGGATGTTGGTAATCTGACTGCCCAGATGAAAATGCAGGAGCTTCAGGCAGTCCTGCATGCCGCGTTCCTTCAGGTAATCCAGCGCACGAAGAATTTCCGCCACGAACAGGCCGAATTTGCTCCGTGCCCCGCCGGAGGATTCCCACCGTCCGCTGCCTCGTGTGGCGAGTTTCACGCGGATGCCCATTCGCGGACGAACGCCATGTTTTTCACCATATTTAATCAGCAGTTCAAGTTCCGTGAATTTTTCAATGACCGGAATAATGTTTTTTCCCAGCTTTTGTGCCAGCACCACCGCTTCAATGAATTCATCGTCTTTGAATCCATTGCAGATGATGGGCGTATCTCGGCCATTGGTCAGCGCCAGCACCACCAGAAGCTCCGGCTTGCTTCCGGCTTCCAGCCCCCAGCCATATTCTGAGCCAACCTTAAGAATTTCCTCCACCACATGCCGCTGCTGATTCACCTTGATCGGATAAACCGCAACATATTTTCCCTGATAATTATTTTCGGCAATCGCACTTTGAAAGGCATCATGCATTTCAGCCAGGCGGTGTTTGAGAATATCACTGAAACGAATAAGGGTGGGAAGCTGAATATCGCGGACGATAAGCTGATCGACCAGCTTTTTCAGATCAATGGAGCTTTCCGGCCTGCCGCGCGGGTGCACCGCGACATTACCTTCGCCATTGATGGAGAAATAACCTTTACCCCAATTCTGAATATTGTAGGTTTCCGTGGAATCCTGAACCGACCAGCTCATGTCACAACCTTCCAAGCGTTTGCGCCAAGCCTCTTAAGCAGACCTTCGGATCTGTTAATTTGCCTTGGCAAAACATCGCGAAAGCGCAGCGAATTCAGGATCAGGAATCTTTTCCTGGCAACGCCGGCAGCGTGAAGTTGCGCACCACTTCAATGCCGGAATCTTTTTGCAAAGCCACCAGGCATTCCGGTGTTGGCGGGGTGTCGAGCTTAAGCAGCATAAGGGCCTTGTCGCCCTTGCGACTGATGCTCATATCCGCAATGTTGATGCCCGCATGGCCAAAGGTGTTGCCCACAAAGCCTATCACACCGGGTTTGTCTTTGTTGACAATCAGGGCCATGGCTCCTTCCGGAACCATATCCATCCAATAGCCCTTGATGGCCAGAACACGCGGCAGGTGGTCTGCAAACACCGTGCCGATCATGTTGTGCTTTTTGCCATCTTCAGTCACTTCCAGTTCAATGCTGTGCTGAATGGCCCGTTGCAGCGAAAGACCCATGGTTTCATGGCGAATGCTTATGCCGCGCTGTTCCGCCAGATGAAACACATTGACCACATTCAGATTTTCCGCAATATGCGGCTTCAGCAATTCAATGACCGCCAAACGCTGCAGTGTGGAAGTGATGCGCCGCGGCAATTCGCCGTTGGTGCGCAGTGTAATGGAATCAAAACCCTTTTCCACAAGGGCACCGAGAATAATGCCCATCCGTCTGGCCAGATCGGCATAAGCCTTTTCCGGTTCGGACAAATTCATTTCAATGCCGCCCGCGTTTACCGCGCCCTGTATACCCTGGCCACGCAAATAAAGCAGCAGTTCATGAACGGCATCAACCGAGACCGCGGTTTGTGCCTCATGCGTGCTCGCCCCCAGATGCGGGGTAAGCAGAACCTTGTCACCCAGGCCAAAAAGGCCATGATCCTTGGCGGGCGGTTCGACTTCGTAAACGTCAATCGCCGCGCCAGCCACATGACCGGATTTAATTCCTTCCACCAGAGCGGCTTCTTCAATAACGCCGCCGCGGGCACAGTTGACAAAGCGAACGCCTTTTTTGCACAACTTCATACGCTCGGCATTGATGAGGCCCTTGGTTTTATCGCCCGGGACGTGAACGGTAATGTAATCGCACTGTGGCAAAAGCTGCTCAAGTTCCTTGACCATGGTAACTTGGCCATCCATGGCGCTTTCCGAGAAAAAGAACGGATCGTAAGCAATAACCGTCATTTCCAGGCCAACCGCACGACGAGCCACCGCGCGGCCAATGCGGCCAAACCCGATAATACCCAGCGTTTTCCCCGCCAACTGTGTTCCCGTGAACAGCGTGCGTTCCCACAAACCGGAACGGACATGGGCATCCGCCGCCGCCAGTTTGCGGGAAAGAGCCAGCATCAGGCCAATGGCATGTTCGGCGGTGGTGATCGTATTGGCATCGGGCGTGTTCATAACCAGAACACCGGCCTTGGTGGCCGCTTCAACATTCACGTTATCAACACCCACACCGGCGCGGGCAATTGCCTTCAGACGGCCAGGCTTCGCCAGGTCCGAACCGGTTATCTTCACGCCGCTGCGGATAATCGCGCCGTCATATTCTCCAATTACCTTCGAGAGTTCGCCCGGAGCCCACTTCGGATGATTGTTAATTTCCACATCCGGCTGCTGTTTGAGAAGAGCCAGACCTTCTTCGGCTATTTTGTCTGCTACAAGAATTTTGAACATCGGTATGATCCAATCAAAAAAAATCAAAAACAAACCATTCGGTTTTGCCCATCGGCAAGCCTGAAAGTATAGGCAAAATTACCGCCTTAGCCAACTCCTGCGGGGGAGTTGTGAAAAAGTCGCCTTCGCGGCTATAGTATTGTTCTGAATTGATTCGCCCGGGTGGCGAAATTGGCAGACGCGCCAGCTTGAGGTGCTGGTGGGCGCAAGCTCTTGCAGGTTCGAATCCTGTCCCGGGCAGTTTTCTTTCCAGTTGGCATCTGCGGTT